>CAILKC010000073.1 GCA_903834675.1 uncultured Victivallales bacterium
AGCGCGGATCAGGGGTACGTCATTCTGCTGCATCGCGAAGTTGACGCACGTCGAGTAGTCAACCTGCAACGCGATGCTGACAGGATCGGACGCCATACAGTACCTCCCTCCCCAAGACAAACGGTCATCTCACCGTCGTCGGCCATACGGGCACGTCACCCGGACGGTTTCCCTCGCGCGCGCGCAACCTCGATGCGGAGGTCCTCCCCGAGCATCTCGAGGATCTGTTTGCCTCTCTTGCCGCTCATGAACTGCGTGCAGGACTGCACGTGGTGCCCAAGGCCGAGGATCTCGTAGAGCTTGCCGTTCAGTTCTTTCAGTAGCTCCGCATCAAAGCCATCTCTGGCAACCGTGATCGCGTACCAGGAGGCAATCAGCACGCGGAATCTGTCCCTGCTATCGGATGGGTTACCATCTTGGGCAACCCGTCTGAGGCGCCCAATGGCCTCTGAAACGGGGCCGCCTGTATCCGACTCATACTGCATAGCCTGCTTCCATGAGTCCGGGGCCTCGGCCGCACCGTCGTAAGGCACTAAGTCGTTGAGGTCGACGTACCCGATGGAGGCGTCGTCCTCGAACTGGACTTTGGCCTTCGCATTGCCCCCAGCATCGCGCTGCGGCTTCAGGAAGATGCAGCTACGGCCGCGAAACTTGGGTGCCTTGTTACACTGGATCGGCGACACAAGGTAGCGTCCGTCGGGGATGAGAGTGTGAACCACTCTGGCCTTGGCATGCGGGTCGTTCTGAGAAGGCGTGTATGACTGGATGATGCCCGCAGCATCACGCCACGTGACATGAACCGATCTTAACGGCACCGTCATTCCCCCTCTTCGGGCCATCCGGCCCCCTGGCCGCGAACAACACGCATACGGGTAGGCCCCATCACCTCTCCCCAAGTCTGCATCAGGACACCTGGAACCCCGCCTTGAGGTCGTCCAGGATCTGGTTGATCGCGGCAATGGTCTCCGGGGCCGGGACATGGTCCTTACCCCCTAGCTGTACCTGAACTCGGAAGACGAGCGGGCACCCGCTCTTGCTCTTGATGGCAAGCAGCTTAGGGATAGCGTCTCCCAGATCCTGTATCTCGGAGGGCTCCAGATCGGCCTCAGCGACCAGGCTGTTGGCTTCGCGCGTTTCTTTGCCGCCACTGCTACCCCCGCTCGGATACCCACCACCCTTGCCACCGCTGGTGGCCACCTTGAGCTTGACGCCCTGGGCGGACGGGTAGTCGCATGGCCACTTGCCGGAGGTCGGCTCAAGCTCGGTGAAACGGGCGTTCAGGGACGCGCCAACGACATCCCGAACTGTCTTCCACGGCAGGGTCTGTCCGAACCTCTGGGAAAGCGCCGTGGCCACGGCCAGAGCCGTTGTCTGGTCACCGACCCAGGCGTCTGGTAGGTTCTCCGGCAGAATCCCGGCGGCCGCGATCATAGCGGGTGGCTTCTGCAGGGTCGCCGGGTTCGTGAGAATGCCGGCAGGTATCGGCTCGGCCAGGATGCTGGCAGGCCCATTGGTAAGCCAGAGGGTCCCCGCTTCCACCGCCTGCGTCACCGCAGCCTTAACGACGTGCTCCGCTGCCTTGGGGATGGGTACCGGCTCAAGGTAACCATTGCGCTGGACCTGGACGATGTTGCCGCCCCGGAAGTAGTCCACTATGGCCTGTACGGTGATGGCATCGCCCTTCCATAGCTCCGGCAGCCTGCCGGGTTCGAGTAGCCCCGCCACGATCTCCTGCAACTCGGCCGCTTCCGGCAGGACCAGTTCCATGGCCGGCTCGGCCATCGCGGCCTCATCGGGACGCCAGTGCCACCAGGTTCGTACCGAGCCGTCGGGACGCAACAGCCGCAGAACAAAGGCGCCCTTGGCGCAACCATCCACAAGCGTGTCGGCGATGGCCTG
>CAILKC010000074.1 GCA_903834675.1 uncultured Victivallales bacterium
ACGGTCTCCTGGTCTCGTGGGTGATGCTTCGAAACCATAAGCCGTCTGCTCACTTCGTCGCCCCCCTGGCGGAACGGTCGGGACCCGCCCGGCGACCGGCGTTCAACTTGCGCGTCTTCCTGAGGTCTGGACATCACCGAGCGCAAGCGGGGCGAGGATGCGGTAAAACGGAGTGAAGAACAGTTGCGTGCCATCATGGATAATGCCGGCGCGGCAATCTATATGAAGGATATGGACGGCCGATATATCCATGCGAATCGGGTGTTTGAGGAATGGTTTCATTTAAAACCGGAGGCGATTCAGGGAAAGACCGACTACGATATCTTCCCGCCGGAAATAGCGGAGGCTTTCGTCAAGAATGATCGGCTGGTCCTTCAAGCCGGACGGCTGCAGGAGATGGAGGAAAAGATACTACGCGACAACTGCATGTATACCTGTCTGTCGGCTAAATTCCCTCTTAGAACAGCCTCTGGTGAAACCTATGCCTTCTGTGGCATCTCCACCGACATTACCGAAGTCAAGCGGGCCGGAGACGTTGTTAAAGCCAGCGAAACCAAGTACCGCACTCTTTTTGAAAATTCCCGGTTTGCTCTGATGACTATAGCCCCGCCTTCATGGAACTTTACATCTGGAAACGCGGCCGCAGTGGAATTGTTCAGGCTGAATAACGAGGAAGAATTCACTGGCTGCATGCCTTGGGTCTTGCCTCCAGAACGGCAGCCAGACGGGTATGCTTCCGCCGAGAAGGCCAGGGAAATGATAGAAACGGCCATGCGGGAAGGCTCCTGCTTCTTCGACTGGACGCACAGACGGATCGACGGTGAGGAATTCCCCGCCACCGTGTTGCTCACCAGAGTTGAGCAGCCTGAATAGGTGTGCCTCCAGGCAACGGTCATAGACATGACCGAACACAAGCAGGCGGAGGCGGCGTTGCGGGAGAGCGAAGAGAAATACCGTGTCCTAGTCGAGACGACGAATACAGGTTTTCTGATCCTGAACAATGAAGGCCGAGTCATAGACGCAAATGCAGAATACGTGCGTTTAACCGGATACCGCGAACTCGGCGACATACTCGGCAAGACGGTCACCGAGTGGACTGCCGCTCATGATCGACAGAGAAACGCGGTGGCCGTGGCTCAATGCGTCAAGGTTGGTTTCGTTCGGAACTTCGTCATTGATTATGTTGACGGCAAGGGTCGGCTCACACCCGTGGAGGTCAACGCCGCCATCATTGGGACAGGCGCGTCAATGCGTATTGTGTCGCTTTGCCGCGACGTGACCGAACGCAAGAAGGCCGAAGAACTGCTGCGCGCGAGCGAGGAACGGCATCGGACTATCCTCCAGACGGCCATGGACGGCATCTGGCTGATGGACATGCAGGGGGCCCTGCTGGAAGTCAATGACGCCTATTGCCGGATGAGCGGCTATAGCGTGCAGGAACTGCTCGCCAGGCGCATTACCGACCTGGATGCCGACCAAACGGCCGATCAAATCGCCGCCAGTATCCAGAGAATCGTGGCGCAGGGCGAGGCTCGCTTCGAGGTCCGGCACCGGCGCAAGGATGGCTGCCTTATTGATGTCGCAATCGCCGTCCAGCATCGCCTCGCCGACGGGGGGCAATTTGTGGTTTTCCTGCACGACATCACCGAACGCAAGCGGACTGAGGAGGAGAAGGCAAGACTGGAAGGCAACCTTCAGCAGGCCCAGAAGATGGAAGCGGTAGGCCGCCTGGCGGGCGGTGTGGCGCATGATTTCAACAATCTGCTCATGGGCATTATGGGCTATACCGAACTGTGCCGGGAGAAGATCGCCCCGGATCATCCGATCCGGGAGTACCTTGACGAAATCACGCACGACGCCGAGCGGTCGGCCGAAATCACCCGGCAACTCCTGGCCTTCGCCCGCAAGCAGACTATTGCGCCGAGGATCTTGGATCTCAACGACGCCGTGGCCGGCATGCTCAAACTGTTGCGGCGGCTGATCGGTGAAGATATCACCTTGGACTGGCGGCCCGGCGCGAACCTGCGGCCGGTCAAACTCGACCCGTCGCAGGTCGACCAAATCCTTGCCAATCTATGCGTCAATTCGCGTGACGCGATCGCCGGTATCGGCGAGATTGCTATAGAAACCGGAAGCGTCGTCGTTGACTCAGAGTACTGCGCCAGACACCCGGAAGCCATTCCCGGCGCATACGTGTTTCTGGCGGTCAGCGACGATGGCTGCGGCATGGATACGGCGACGCTGGCGCAGGTATTCGAGCCGTTCTTCACCACCAAGGGCATCGGCAAGGGCACGGGCCTGGGGCTGGCCACGGTGTACGGCATCGTCAAGCAGAACAACGGATTCATTTGCGCCACCAGCGAGCCGGGCAAAGGAACGATGTTCAAGCTCTACCTGCCGGAGATCGCAGCAGAGCCCCTGGCGACAACCCTCACCCGCACGGCGGAAGCGCCCAGAGGACGGGGGGAGACCGTCCTGCTGGTGGAGGACGAGAAATCGCTGCGCGTGACGTGCCGCGCGTTTCTGAACGCCCTCGGGTACAACGTCCTAG
>CAILKC010000075.1 GCA_903834675.1 uncultured Victivallales bacterium
ACCGGGCATACCCCAGATTCTCAGCCCCAAAGGGGCGCCATAGCTGGCTGCGCGGTGCCCATGGGCTGTCGGTATGCCGCCCCGCCAGGGCTCAATCTCGTTTTGGTCCATTCCCAGGGCGCTGCCCTGGGCTGAGGAATGGCCGCGCTTTCAGCGCTCCGCGGCGTCTGGCATTCGCGACACGTCCCGCCGGAAGTCTCCCCCAAGAGTCAAGGGACCCGTTCTGCGCGCCGGAGGCGGAGACGATCGAAACAAGAACCCCTACGGAACTGACCTGCGCCCCGCCCGCCGCCCCAAGCTTGCGTCGGCCGCCGCCTCCGGCTACCTTTGGCAAGCGTCGGCCCAAGCCGGAGAATCTCTGATGAGCCAGACCCCCCCGATCCCCAAGCCCGGTGAATCGTTCACCTGCGCCGCCTGTGGCCGCGAGTCCATTGCCAAGATGCAGACCCTTATGGACGGCTGGCGCAGCCTTGGCGAGGCTATCGTCTGCGCTTTCTGCAAGGCGCCCGTCGGGGCACCACTGCCGCGCCCGTCCAGCCCTGCCGACCAAGGGACGCTTCCGGACGCCGCCTCGACCGCCGCGCTGAACCGGCTGGCCAGCTTTCTGGACACAACCCCCGAAGCCGCCCCGGAGTTCAAGGACAAGGACAGGGGCCACTTCTGTAAAGACTGTCGGCACTACTTCAAACACCCGTTCTACAGCCGCTGCCTGTTTCACGACAAGCCCGTGGAGCCCATGGATGACTGTCACGACTTTGCTCTCCGCCCCGCGGCAGCAGCCGACGCCGCCGCGGAACCCGGCGCCTGAAGCGCCCAAACGCCCTCGCCCGGCCACGCGGCCAGCGCGGACGCTGGCCACGCTCGGGGCGGTGCTCCTGCTCGCCGCCGGATTGCAGGGCTGCCGGAGCGCCAACCCCACCCTGGCCGTGGGGGGCGTACCCTGGCCCTATGGACCGGGAGAACGGCCACGCTTCTACATGCTCTATCTGCCGGAGGCGCAGCTCGGCGTTCCTCTGGCGCTGGCCAGTCCAAGCACCTCTGGCTGGACCGACGAACGCATGGAGCGTGATGTCGCGCGCCTGCGGGCCGCGGGTCTCGATGGCCTCATCCTCGGAATGCAGCCAGCGCTGTTCTCGGACACCTTCCAGAGCGAGCGTCTCCTCCGCTTCCTCGACCTCATCGAGAGCCAGGGCCCCGCGGCTCTCAGCGTCGTGCTGATGCTGGTCCCCCCGTCCCCCGCGGCGGCTGCCGTCGACGCCGAGATCGTCGGCAGATGGCTGACGGCCCACAACCTGCGGCGGCGTGCCTGCCTGCGTCAACTGGAGGGACGTATCATGCTGGTCTGCCCGCCTGACCTGACTCTGACCGGACTGCCACACCCAGCGCTGTACGTTGTGCGCGCCGGCTCGGCAGGAGCCGTTTGGACCTGGGGCGATCCCGCCGATCCCGCCTGCCTCAACCCCACCGGGCCGGAACGCCAGGTGCTGGTCCATGCCGGCTGGCGCGGTCGCCCCGCCTCGGCCGACGCCAAAGACCGCCCGCGCTGGGAACTCGAGCGCCGGGGCGGACGTACCCTGGAAGCAGAGCTGAAGCACGCCCTCAGCGCCAAGGCTGGCCTGATCTGCATCTCCAGTTGGAACAACTACGTCGCCGGTGACTTCGTTGAACCCAACTCGCTGGACAACGACGCCGTCCTCAGGAAGCTCACCATCATGATCCGGCACGCCAAGGAAGCCGGGCTCCAGCCCTGACCCGGGCGGGTTCAGCCCGGATTACACCCGTGAAGGCCTAAAGATGAATACAGAAGCCGGACGAAGAACATCTCGCACGTCAGAGCTACCACCCGTCCAGGTCAGGCATCCGGCAGGCCCGAGGCGCCCACTGGGGACTTTTCGGTACCTGAGCCGTTACGGTCATTCGATATTCAGCGAGTCTCGTACAGGGGAACACCCGGACACCACCTGGAGATTGTGCCGATGAACGCTGCCTTGTTTAAGGGCCTGACGCTGGGTCTGGTCGCGAGTCTGGCGCTGGCCGCGGCAGAACAACCCAGCGTGCCAGCCCTATTGCGGCCCCAGGCGCTGCCGGGGGTTCCCCTGGAGATCGAGGCGGACCGGGAGTGGAGTACGACGATCACCATGCCGGTGCTGGCCGAGGGGGAAACGCCCGTTCTGGCGCTCCGCGCCTATGCCCAGGGTGGCGGTGGCTGCAACTATGTGCTGCAGGTTCTCCTCGACGGCTTGCCGCTGGGCGAATCCCCTCTGCACCGCCGCCTGCTCAACAAGCTCCCCTCCTTCGATCCGCCGAACACAACCTACCATTTCGCTTGGCACGATCCGGCACAACACCTCTGGATGACGATGTTCGGCCAGGCCGAGCCGATCACCTGGGGCGGCACCGGCCGGGATACCGAGTTCCTCTTTGATCTGAGTGGACTGGTGCAAGGCGGTCACGACCTCACCCTCGGCTTCCGCCACGGCATGCCCAGCCTGCCGACGGCGATCGGACGCGACCGGGCGCCACTGATCGTCGCCGACGCCGCACTGGGCACCCTGCGGAGCCCGGACGTGGCGCGGCTGCGGCAGGTGGTGGAAGGCATCCTGGACCTCCGCCCGGTGCCCATCACCGCTACGCTCCCCGCCGGCGCAACCCCAGGCGAACCGCCCTACGAAGTGACCTGGTCAGGCCGCCCGGAGGCGCCGCCAGCACAGGTGGCATTCGAGGACCTCAGCACCTGGACCGCGCGGGCCGGCGGCGACCTGCAGGTCTCGCTGCAGGCCTCCGCCGAGCGCCGGATCTGGCGCGGCAGGACCGCCTGCCTGACCTACTCCGGCGGCACCACCGCCACCACCGTGCTCCTGCGGCCGGCCGCACCCATCCCCGTCCCGGCCGCCACGGACGCCGGCAGCCTGTGGCTCTTCCCCGACCTCGAGCGTATGAAGGACACGCCGCCGCAGATCTTCGCCATCCTGGAAGACAGTGCCGGGCGAGAGTACAGCGTGGACCTCGGACAGGTCCATAACTCCTACTGGGTCCTGCAGCACGGCGTCCTCTGCCCACCCAGACTGCAGGGCGCCGAGACCGCCCTGCGCTTCACCGGACTGACCATCGCCCTACAGCCGGTCAAGGAGGGTCAGCGCCGCCTGTACCTGGAGTCGCTGGCCTTCTATGCCCGCAACCGCAAGCCGTTCAGCGAAAACACCCGGCCCACCCAACCCGCGTTTCCGACCCACGCCGACGGCATGCTGCCCACCCCGCCGACTGCTGCCGCGGTGCAGGCCGCAGCGGACGGCCAGGGCGCCCGCTTCTCCTGCGTGACTCCGGCGGGCACCTTGCGCTACCGCGTGAACCCCGCGGCCGGGCTCTTCGAAGGTATCCAGGCCCAGTGGAATGACGGGCCGTGGTTCCGCCCCATGGCGGGCGGCGACATCGCCCTGGACCGGCCCCCCACCGCACCCCCTGCCGCCACGGAGTTGCTCGAGTCGCGCCTTGCAGGCGGCACTCTGCAGGCCCGCTGGCAGCGCGGCAGCACCTGGGAGGCGTCCTACACTCTGCGCGGTCGCACGCTGGTCGTGGAGGTCAGCTGCCGCGGCGGCAGCGCCGCGGGACTTCAGTTCGGCCAGGTCGCCGACCTCGCTGGCGTACGTGGCTTCGAGGTACCTTACCTCAAGTACGGCTGGGGGTACGGCCCGCGTCTCGCCTGCGGCGGCGGCCTGTTCGTTGCGGTCCTGGCGGACTGGTACCACAGCAACGCCAGCCGCATCGACGGCAACGCGGCGACCTCGCGTCAGGACTGCGTGCCCCTGATGGGTGGCACCTCCTACAAACCTCTGACCGATGGCCGCCGGAACGATCTCGCCGACCGCGTCCTGATCACCGTCTCGCCCGAATTTGACGATACCCTGCCGAACCTCCCGCACCCCGCCTCGCCCCACCGGCAACGGCTCGCCCCCTACCTCTTCGTCATGGCCTCGACCATGCAGCCAAACCTGTGGCGCACCCTGAAGCGCTACGGCCTGGACTATGTCATGACCTGCGACTTTGCCGGCTTCTACGTGCAGGACTACGCCGAAGGCTTCGCCGGACGCTGGCGCCCACACCCCTCGCTGACCCTCGAGCAAGTCCGCGACTACCGCCGTGGCATCAAGGACCTCGGCTACCTCTTCGGCGCCTACAGCGATCTGCGCGACTGGTTTCCCCTGAATGAGTTCTGGAACGAGAACTGCGTTTCGCTTGACTCCGATGGTGACCTGACCGATGGCTGGTATGGGAACTTTCGCTGCAAGCCCAACTACCTGCCCGTAATGGCCCGCCTGGTAGGCAAAAAGGCGCAGGCCGAATACCCGCCAGACACGGTTTATATGGACACCCACTCCTGCGTCGGGGCCGACGCCTGCGACTTCGAGGCCGGCGTCCCCGGCGCCGGCAGCGCCCGGGAGCAGATCTACTTCAATGTCGACAGCATGCTGGAAACGCGGAAGTGGTACGGCAGCGTGGTGAGCGAAGGGGCAGTGCGCTGGATGTACGCCGGCATCGCCGATGTGGACTACGCCTCGCTCTTCATGAGCCAACCCGCCCACCTCGCCCTGCCCTTGCTCAACTTCGACCTGCAGAAGATCCACCCGCTGAACCTCGGCACCATGATGGGCTACAGCCCCGAGGTGTTCCTCGGCACGGACAAGGCGGCGATGGCCACGCTGTGGAAGGATAACGGCGCCCGACCGGCCCCGGCGCCGTTCTACCACTACGTCGCCACCAGCCTGGCCTACGGACACATGCTCATGCTCGGCTACGGCTACCTGCCACCGCTGTCACGCATGCTCCATCTGTACGCCCTCATGCAGGGCCTGCAGACCGAGTACCTGACCGACACGGTTGCCGAAATCCGCTACCACGATGGCGCCGACTTCGTCTCAGCCAGCCAGGCCCTGCTCAACGCTACCCTCGACAAACGCCGCCTACGGGTGCGCTACAACCGCGGGCTGACCTTACACGTGAACCTGAACCCAACCGACGCCTGGTCGATCGAAGGCTACGAACTCCCCCCCTTCGGCTGGCTCGCTACCGGCCCCAATGGCATCCTCGCCTACAGCGCCCTGATCGAGGGACAGCGTGTGGACGCCGTACGCTGTCCGACCTACCTCTATCTCGCCACAGGCACGAAACCGGCCCGTCTGGGCGCCGTCGAGGTGCAGGGTGCGGCATGGCTGAAACGTGAAGCCGTCGGCTGGCGGCTCATCCCCTGCGGCGACCTCGGGCCCTGGCAGTCATTCCCCGCCGCAGGACTGCCGGCGTTCCAGCGGGACCTACGGCTTACCCAGGTGCCAGAGCAACGTGGGGTGACTCGCCTGACTCTCGATACACAGGCATTGCTGGGCAAGACCCCGGCCGCCACCACGGTGCAGGCGTTTGGCGCCGATGGCAAACCGGCACCCGCCGCGATCTCGGCAACCGACCGACTCACGATCCAAACCACGCCGACCGTCGTCGATTACCTGCTCCAGTGACCCACAGCTGGCGCTCTAGTCCCCTTGGAGCCGGCGGTCCGCTGCGGCTTCGGCCGTATCCCCCTGCCTCACGGCGCGGCCCGGCGCACCTTGGCGGCCACATCGGTGCTGAAGACCGGCACCTCCACGACCAGCTGCTGCGCCCGCGCCTCGATCAGAGTGCTGGCGCCGGGCTTGCCGCTCGCCGTATCCCACCACTCGACCGTGTAGCGGCCGTCCGGAATGCCTTGGAGAGTGACCCGCGTGGCCGCGATCTCGCCGGGGGCAAGGCCTTGGTTGTGGTGGTACCAGGTATAGCGCTCGTTCTTGAACCACAGAATGGCGGCCACCTGCCCGGGCGTCGTGCTGCCGTTGGCCAGCCCGTACACCTGCAGCCCGGGATCGTCCCGACGCCGGTACCCCGGCAGGCTGTAATCGACAAAGACCCAGTCCTTACCCACGTTGTCCACCCGGATGCGGTGCTGGCCGGCCGACACATCGACCCGGTAGGCGCCGTTGAACTGCAGCAGGGTCGCGGTGCCGTTGTCCTCGTCCGGAAAATCCTTCTCCAGCGCGACCTGCTCGTCAACCAACACCCTGAGGCTGGCCCCGCCGTACCCGGAAACGCCGCTCACCCGCACCACAAACTCGCCCGCCTGGCCATAGTCCACCACGAAGGTAGCAGGGTTGTGCAGCGCCAGATGATTACCCGTGCCATGCAGCACTCGGCTCAGGGCAGCGCGGTTGTCGACCTGGCCATCAGGATGGATGACGAAGGTGTTCGGTTGGTTGGAGGGAGCCGGCTCCCAACTTGACGCCGTGGGGAGCAAGTCCAGATCCTCTCGCCGCGGCGCCGGCGGCGGCCCGGCGTACGCTATCCCCGCCACACTCACCGGCCGGAAATCGGTGGTGTTCAGCGGCAGGCCACGAACAAACTCGGCAACCGGACGGAAGTGGTGATAGAGGTCCAGCGGCTCGACGTAGTTATCCCACCACCACAACATCCCAGTGCCAGCACCATTGCTCATCAGGCCGCTCCAGAGGCCGTTGTGAAGGTGGATCCCGGACGTGTCTGCGGTCGTCCCCTGCGCCTCGGTGCCGGTGCCGTATTCGCCAAAGTAGTGCGGTTTGCCATAACGCTTCGCCTTCTCGATGCAGATGCGGGCCATGTAGGCGGCCGGGTCGCGGGCCCCGTACTGGTGGCTCTGGATGTAGTCCATCTCCGGCAACCCGTCCACCGCCGCATCGCCCGCCGTGCCGGCCCAACTCGTCGTGATCAGGTGCGCATAGGGGTCCAGGCCGCGCAGATACCGGGCCATCTCCTGATGCCAGGCGGCAACCTCCGCACTGACGTACGTCTCGATGATGTCCACCTCGTTCCAGAACTCCCAGGAGAGCACCGCGGGCTGGTGGCCCCAACGCGCCACGATGTAACGTAACCGATTCTTGAACAGCGCCTTCGCGGCCGGATTGGTGAAGAACTCCTGCGGCTGGCTGAGCGGCCCGCCATTCGCCGCGTTGTAGGGACACTGGGCCCAGGTGGCGTGCGGCGGCTTGATCCGCAGCGAGTTGAAGGAGTCAATACAGAACATGACACGAAGTCCCGAGCGCTCGGCCAGATCGAGCATGGTGTCGAGACGCCAGGCGGCGGCCAGGTCGATGCGCCCCAGGCCCGCCGTATCTTGCGCCCCGCGGGCCGTACGTTCAAGCGTGAAACAATCAAAGGGCCCCACCCAAACACGGGCGTAGTTGGCGCCGTTCTCCGCCAGGCGCTTCCAGTAGCGGTCGTAGTCGTACGTGCCGCCCTTACCCGGCCAGCACACGTTCTCCCCGATGGCAAAGTAGGGTTCGCCGTTGTCCAACTCAAAGTAAAGCGGATTGGTCCGGCTGACGCGCACCAATCCGGGGTGGGCCGACGGCGTACAGGTGAAGCTGGCTTCGGCGCTGCGCACGCTGGCGCCGCCGTTCTGCAGCGTGAGCCAGTAGCGGTAGGCGCCGACCTCACGCGGACAGTACCTGACCGCCCAGCCGGCCTGGCCGGTGGGAGTGACCCGCTCGGTATCGGCAAGCAGAGCCCGCTCGTAACCCCAGCCGTAGAACCCCGGTACGACCTCCTCCTTGCCGGAGGGTGTGACAAAGTGCCCATCCAGCGCCACCTGGCCCGGATCAAACGGATTGGTGTAGCGAGCGCGCAGGTCGACGGCCACCTCGAAGCGGCCATAGGCAGGCACGCCGTCCGCCTGCGCCTTGGTCCCCACGATGGCGGCCTCGCTAGCCCCAGTCAAACTGGCGCGCGGCACCTCCATCCGAGCCTTGAAGGCAGCCTGCGCCGCGCGGGTCTCGGTGCTGCTGCAGGTTGCCAGCGTGAAGCCCAGACGTACCGACTTCCCCGGCTCAAGGCGAGTCGGAGCACGGGCGAAAATCTGGATTTCGTACGCCGACGTCTTGAAACGACGGTCGTCCTGGATGCTGACCAGGCTCACGGTCTGCCAGTCCGGCACCAGCGCCAGCGAGGTGTCAGCCGTCACCGGCCACAGCAGACGCTCGAACCCGGACTCAGAGAAAAATGAGTAGGGCTCGGCCAAGGCCAGCGGAAACACTCCGCTGCGCACGGTGTCGCCAGCGGTCAGCGCCCATTCCCGCCCCTTCAAGGAGTCCAGATCGAGAAACAGTTGGGCCGCCACCGCCGCGCTCTCGAGCGCCTGGCGCGGCGTGACCTCGTAGTCAATGCGAACCGCCCCCGCCTGGCGTTTGACCGTGCAGACGTAGTCGAAGACCGCCGCGCCGCCGGCCGGCGAACTGCCCCGGGTCGTCTGCGTTGCCGTGGCGGGGTCGTTCAACCGTTGCGTGACCGCGGCATCACGCAAGCTGCCGTGCTGGCCCTGCCACTGCGGCTGCGGAATCAGCAGGTTGATCTCCCCGACGGCGCGCTGGCCATCCACGGTCACGCCTTGAATCAGCCCCGACTCGGCCTGCTCCACCGTCAACTCCACCGCCGCCAGTCCTGCCGCTGCCAAGGTTGCCAAGAGCGTGCCGCGAACGTACTCCAAGGCCATACTCGATTCCTTTCCCGTAAACGTGCTCACCCGCGGCCTTGCACCAAAGGATTCTACAAAAGCCTCACCATACCGGCACGGAGCCGTGCCGGCAAGGCAGAGGCAGTGACTCGGCGCAGGTCAGTTCCGTAGGTGGTGACTTGCGCCCCAGTGACTCAATCCCGCTTGTACTGTGGGCGGGAACCCGACTATATTGAGAGGGCCGCGGATAGCCGCGACCGGCACCGCTCAGCACACGCCAGGAGAGCAGGTGAAGGGCTCAGGCATTTGCCGCAGGGCGGTTTATTTTTCCGGGCGCTAGGCGCCTTGGATGGCCGCTGGCGGGGTCGGCCCGGTTCGGTGTACCGGCTTTCCAGCCACAGGCTGGGCCGCCCGCAGGGCGGAAGCCGGAATCCCCCCACCCTAAGACCGCCTGAAGGCCGGACACCGAACCGAACCGCAAGCGTGCCCGTTATCTTAAAACAGCCCTGCATTTGCCGACGGACTGGTTGCACTAGGTACGTCGGCAACGTAAGGTGTGCAGGTTTTTTCTTGTTGTTGTCGTGGGTACGACGCTGAGTTGAGTCGTTTGAGGAAAGGGCCTGAACGGTGAACACACGTGGCAGACGGTGGGTGCTCCGGATCTCGGCGGCGCTGGCGCTATGCGCTCCGGTCATGCAAGCGCAGGGTGGCATGGTCAACGACGCCATCGTTAAGAGCGAGCTGTATGTCTGGAACCGCTTCGCCGACTTGCTCGAGACCCTGAGGTGCGGCGTCGCCGTGGGTCCGTGCGTCGGTGCGGAAATAGCCGTCACCGAACATGCCATGCTCGGGGCTCTCGCGGCGGTGGAGGCAGGCGCCTCCTTCCCGCATTTCGTACCGCCCCTCTGGTTGGTTCCTTACGCCGAGGAGGCAACACCCATCATCAGCGTGCATGAAGGCGTCTACGCAACCCTCGCCTACGGCCCCGTACGCAAGGAGAACTCGACCGAGGTAGCCCGCCATTTCGACCGCGATCCGTTGGACCTGAGCGTCAACCTGGGCCTGGGCATGGCACACGCCTACGCGGCCGTCAAGACCAACCAGATCATCGACTTCGGCGCCGGTCTCGTCGGTTACGATCCGGCCAATGACGATGCCAAGCTCGATCCCACCGTCCGCCGCGCCCCCGCCGACCAGTTTGGCCGCGCTCTGGGAAACCTCTTCTTCGGCTGGTTCGAAGTGGGCCGGAATATGATCCGCATCGGTCGCGAAGAGGGCGACGTCGCCGGCTTCACCAAGGGCCTCGGCCTCGGCTTCTGGCGCACCGGCGTCCGCGAGGTGGTCGGCGTCTTCGAACTGGTCACCTTCCCCTTCGGCTGGAGCGCTGTGGTCGAGCCTGAGTACATCTTCCAGACGTCCTATACCACCAGTTGGAGCCTGAACCACCCAGAATTCAAAAACCAGTACTGACCTTGGGCACGCTTACATCCGCCATTTTCCGAACGTTTAGCTACAAACGTAACCTATCAGACACTACCGGCAGCAAGTTACAGTGGGGACATAATAGGGACAGACGACCAGCAGCCTGTCACCACTGGCGAGCCTACCCCGGCGCCCTCGGCCGGGGTTCTTCTTTGCCCCGCCACAGGCCCGCAGTGGTGGATAGCCGCCTGCGGCGCTGCCCGCCGCTGCGGGCGGGTGTCGGCGGCCGTCCATTGCGATGCCTGGCTCCTGGGGCCGCCGTGGGGGCGGTAACGGCACATGCTGCCGTTCCCCTCTGTCGCTTGCCGCTTTGACACCCCGCCCGTCCCGGCTATTCTACGGCGCAGACGTTGAGGCGCGGTGGAGTCTTTCTGTTTGTCGGGAATCACCAGACATGGCGGACCACGAAGGCACCACGCCCGAGGTGGAGAGCTTCATCACCCGTTGGCTGGGCTCCGGCGCCTCCGAGCGCGCCAACTACCAGCTCTTCCTGTCGGGCTTGTGCCGCCTGCTGGGCGTACCGGAGCCTGAGCCCGCCACCCCTGACGCCAGCCGCAACGCCTACGTTTTCGAGCGCGCGGTCACCTTCACCGATGGCGACGGCCGGACGACCACGAACTTCATCGACCTCTACAAGCGCGGCTGCCTGGTGCTGGAAGCCAAGCAGGGCTCCGAGCCCGCCCCCGCCGACGACGAGCCGGTGTTGTCCGACGAGATGCGCGCCCTGCGGGCCAGCCTCAAGCGCGGCACTGCCAGGCGCGGCACGGGCGCCTGGGACGCCGCCATGCTGCGGGCCAGGGGCCAGGGGGACCAGTACATCCGCGCCCTGCCGGCCACCGAGGGCCGCCCGCCGTTCCTCGTCGTAGTCGACGTCGGCTACTCCATCGAGCTCTACAGCGAGTTCACCTGTACCGGCGGCACCTACACGCCGTTCCCGGCGGCCGGCAGTCACCGCATCTTCCTGGAGGACTTGGGGAACCCCGACCTGCGTGAACGCCTGCGCCTGGTTTGGACCGACCCCCAGGCGCTGGACCCTTCCCGGCGCAGTGCCCGCGTCACCCGCGAGATTGCCGCCAAGCTCGGGGCACTGGCCATCGCCCTGGAGCAGGCCGGGCACGACCCGCACGCCGTGGCCGACTTCCTCATGCGCTGTCTGTTTACCATGTTCGCCGAGGACGTCTGGCTGCTGCCCAAGGACAGCTTCAAGAACCTGCTGGTGAAGCTGCGCGACACGCCTGAGCACTTCGTGCCGATGGCCGAAGAGCTCTGGCAGAAGATGAACACCGGCGGCTTCTCCGTGAGCCTGGGCCTGCCCGTCCTGTGGTTCAACGGCGGGCTCTTCGAGGACGCCACGGCCCTGCCGCTGACCCGTGACCAGCTCCTGCTCCTGACCGAGGCTGCCGGCAGCGACTGGCGCGAGGTCGAGCCCGCCATCTTCGGCACGCTGTTGGAGCGCGCCCTTGATCCGGTGGAACGCCACAAGCTCGGGGGGCACTTCACCCCGCGTGCCTATGTCGAGCGCCTGGTACAGCGCACCGTCATGGCGCCGCTCCGGGCCGAGTGGGAAGCGGTGCAGACCGCCGCTGTCACCCTCGCCAACAGCGGCGACCTCGCCAAAGC
>CAILKC010000076.1 GCA_903834675.1 uncultured Victivallales bacterium
CCGACAGGCCGAGCTTTGGACTGCTGTGGCTTGACACAGCTTTGCGTCGCGGCAGGTTTTGCCTGGCGCGGGCGCGGCCCGGACTCAGTTCCAGACTGCGCTGGCCGACAGGCCGAGCTTTGGGCTGCTGTGGCTTGACACAGCTTTGCGTCGCCGCAGTCTAGTCCACGCGGTTGCGGCCGTTGAAGCTGGCCGAGCGCAGTTCGCCGTGCCAGATCAGGCGGGCCTGTTGCAGTCCGGCGCAGGCTTCGGCGGCGGGCGGCCGGTAGAGCAGCCGAAACACCGCCGCCCAGTCGTCGAGTCCGAGCAGGGCGCGCGGTTGCGGCTCGCCCGCCTTCCTCACAAACCAGGCCGGATCATTCAGGTCCAGCGCCAGCGTGTAGGCTTCCCCGGGCGCCAGGATATGCACATCCTGGTCCGTGGGTACGGGCGCCGGGTCATCGGTCCGGGCCCAGCGCCAGGCGGTGGGTTCCGGCTGCCACTGCTGGCGGTCGGAAAGCAGGGCCAGTGAACGGCCCTTGGGAAGGTCGACGATGGCCAGGGGCTGCGCCGAGACATTGAGCAGACGCACGGTCAGCTTGCCGGTGCGCAGGCGGCGGTCCGGGGCCTGGTCGAAGGTCAGTCCAAGGCCCAACGGCCCCGAGCGGTGAGTCCGCAGCACCGCGATGCCGTTGGCGCCCACCGCGACCTCCATCTCCAGCGGAATCTGTACCCCATCCCGATTGCGTTCCCACTCGACCGCGAGGGCGGTGCCCTGCTGCATGAAGTACGCCTCGATGCCATAGCGCACGTTCATGGCGCTGGTCCAGCAGTTCTCGACCCGACCGCGCAGGAAGAGTCCACTCGCGGGCCGCGCCTCGGTCAGCGTCTGCACTTCGAAGAGGCCGTCCGGGCCCTGGGCCAGCAGCGCGTACACCCGGTCGCCGCGCTTTGCCATAGTCTTGGAGAGGTTACCGCCCCAGCGCTGGCGCGGCACGGTCGAGGCCTCGTAGCCCAGACGGACGTAGTCGCCGCGAAAGAGATCGCGGGGGTCGACGGGGGTCGTCCGCAACCAGACCCGGGTGCCATGGACCGCGACGGCTTCGCGTTCGCCGGCCATGTACCCCAGTACCAGGATTTGCAGAGCGGCCGCGACGATGGGTAGCCAGGGACGCATCAGCCGCCTCCTTTCGCACGCTTGCCGCGGGCATAGAGGAAGCCTTCGATGAAGAGGGCCGCGCCAATCACCAGGAAGGCAAGGCCGCGGGCCAGCAGGCTGCTGAAGAGGTCGACGTAGCGCGCCCCGGTGAGGGCGACGAGAAGCACGCAGCCCAGGGCCACAGCCCGCATCTCGCGGCGCCGCACGCCCTGAGCCATGAGGCTGACAGCGTGAGCCAGCAGCACCAGATTGAAGGGCAGAGCGACGAGCCACACGTCCGGGCGTGACAGGAACACCGCCAAGGCATAGGCCGCCAACAAGGCCAGCGGCGCCAGCCACTGATCGAGCGGCATCCAGGCCTTCTTCGCGCCCGCTTTGACGCGCCGAACTCCCAGGAGCAGCCAGGCAGCGACGGCGGCCACCAGCGGCACCACCCAGTACGCCATGCCACTCCACCCCAGACTCACCCGCTGCAGATCGAGGATATCGCGGGCCACATCCCCGAAGCTCAGGATGTAGACCAGCACCAGGTAGGCCGCCAGACCCAGGCCGCGGTAGCACGGCGCTGACTCGGGGAATAGCGCGGCGTCCTCGTGCAGCCAGCCCGCCCCCATGGCCAGGACGCTGAACGCCAGCAACACCTGGAACGTCAGGGCGCCATTCGCGCAGGCGGCGGAGATGAAGGCGAGGGACACGCCCACGGCCACCAGCAAGCAGACGAGGAGCACCCGGGAGCGTTCGCGATACGCCAGCGGCAGCAACCCGATGAGCAGCAGCGGCAGGGCGGCATGAACCGGCGCGTGGAAGGCCACCGACTCCGACCCGGCCCAAAGGGTCAACAAGACCAGCGCGATCAGGGCCTGAAAGATCGACGGCATCGTCCAGGCCAGCAGAAAGGCGCCCACTCCCCAGATCAGGAAGCCGCTGGGGAAATGCTCGTCAATGTGGTAGATCTGGGCCACCAGCCAGATGCCGGCGCCGAAGAGCATGGTCCCCCCGACCGTCAGCGCCTCGCCCAGGGCCCGGTAGCGGGGTTTGGCCTGAAAGAGGTACAGCCCGCCCGCATGGGCCGCCGCCAGCGCGCCGAACACGGTGGCCAGCTTCGCCAGTTTGGGCATGGCGTGCCAGTTGTAGGCGAACAGCAGGATCACCCCCAGCCCAACGATCAGCGCCCCCAGCCCGCAGAAGATCAGCGTGGCCCAAGGGCGCGTCGGCGTCGGCACCGGGTACAGGGCCCGCAGCCGCGCCGCCTGCTCGGCACTGATGATGCCCTCGCGCTCCCAGCGCTCGCTCTCGGCGGTCAACCAGCGAATCTCGTTACTCATGCCGCATGACTCCCGGAAATCCCACGCCGCCTACCATACGCCGCCGGTGAGCGGATTTCGCGGCTTTAGCGCGGGGCTGGGTGCAGGTCGGTTCAGGGGTGGTCGGCGCGGCTGGGGGGGAAGGTCGGGCCGACCGCGGCTCCACGCCTGGCGCCCGTCTGGCGCGAGGCGGATTAGAGATGCCGTCTGCAAGACCCCCGAGACGGCGGAAGTCCGGCTGGGCGAGTGGCGTTCCGAGCACGACTGTCTATAATGTGCGACGGATTGGTGCTATAGGAAACGCCGTAGGCAGCAGCAGCTGGCCGTCTTGTGGTTGGATCATACTGCGGGGGAGGTACACTGATGGCGGATAAGGTTGTCTTGGCCCTGGCGGCTCATCCCGATGACATCGAGTTCATGATGGCGGGCACGCTCCTGCGCCTGCGCGACGCGGGGTGGCGCCTGCATTACATGAACCTCGCCAACGGCAGTTGCGGCACCGCGGTCGACGACGTGCCCTCGATCGTGTTGAAGCGCACCGCGGAGTCGCGGGACGCCTGCGACAGCATCGGCGCGGTCTGGCATCCGCCGATCGTGAACGATCTGGAGGTCTACCACACCAACGGGCAGATCGGCAAGGTCTGCTCGGTGATCCGCCAGGTCCGCCCGCGGATCGTCCTGACCCAGTCACCGTGCGACTACATGGAAGAGCACATGAACGCCTGCCGCACGGCGGTGACGGCGGCCTTCTGTCGCGGCATGCGCAACTATCCGGTGGAGCCGTTTGTGAGCCCAATCGGTGATGATGTCACCCTCTACCATGCCATGCCCCACGGTTTGCGCGGTCCGCTGCGTGAGCGCATTCGGCCGGGCCAGTACGTGGATATCGCCCCCGTCATCGCCGCCAAGCGCGAGATGCTGGCCTGTCACCGTTCGCAGAAGGAATGGCTCGACAAGAGCCAGGGCCTCGACGCCTATCTGGTGACCATGGAAGACTTTGCCCGCGAGGTGGGCGCCCGGTCGGGACGCTTCAGCCTGGCCGAAGGCTGGCGGCGACGTTCGCACCTGGGCTTCTCGGCGCAGGATAATGATCCGCTGAGCGTGGCTCTCGGTAGCGCCTGCCTGATCGATGCGGAGTACGAGCGCGGCCTCGAGGTCGGCGTCTGAGGCGCAGGCTTCTCTCCATCAGGGACACGGGGTTGGGCTGGCGATCCCGACTCCGATCTGTCCACCGCGTCTCCGGTTTTGTGTCTTTCGTCAAGCCCGCGCTCAGGGCGACGGCTTGCCCTCTTCGTCCTCGTCGTCCTCTTCGTCCTCGTCGTCCTCATCCTCGTCCGCATCGAGAGAGAGGTGATCGAGGATGGCGTCTTCCTCCTCCGCCTCCATGAGCAACTCATCGAAGAGATCGTCGTCAAGGCCGTCGGCCAGGCCGAGAGAGACAAGTTCGATGACCTCTGCCTCGGTCGGCTCGCGACCATGGGCCTTGACGAACTCAGCGCGCATCGCTTCCATCGCCACCACGACCCCTGCGAGTGCGGCATCGACGTCGTCGGGGTCGTCGTCGGGGTCGTCGGCGGCGGCCTCCGGCGGCAACAAGCGCCAGCCCGCGGCAGGGGGCTGCGGTGGCGGCGTCCTGCGTCCGGTGGATTTCTTACCCATGGGGAACGTCCTTTCGAGTATCAATGCGGGCAGACGGCCAGTGGCTCTGCCCTGATGGTTTGGTAGGCGTCAACAACCGCCTGGCCGAGAGCCGACGCGGGGTCGATGCCGGTCAGCTGGCGGAGGCCGGCCTCAAGGCCCTTTTCGCGCAGGAGGGCCTGCACTTCAACGGCGGCGGGGTCCGCGGCCGGGTCAAAGCTAAGAGCCGCGGCGATGCCCCAGGCCAGGTGCTTAGGGACCTGACCGGTAGCCAGGGCGAGGTTTGCGGCCCCGACCAGGCGGTCGGCGGGCTGGAGCTTGCGGATGGGGTCACGGCCGAGGCGAAAGATGGTATCGGCCAGCAGGCGGTTGGCAAAGCGGCGCAGGAGGTCGCGGACATGGTCCTCAAGCCATTCCTGGCGAGCGGCGAAACGCTGCACGATGCCGGCGACGCTCTCGGCCAGGCCGCCATCGAGGAGGCGCCGAACCTCGGGGTCTTCCAGGGCCTCGTAACCGTATTCGTAGCCGCGCCGGTAGCCCGCGTAGGCAAGCAGGGCATGACCGCAGTTGTGGATGTAGAGCTTGCGGGCCGTGAAGAGAGGGAAGTTCTCCTCGGGCGACATGGCCGAGATCAGCGGAATCTCGCCGCGGAAGCCGCTGCGGTCGACCGGGAGTTCCTTATAGGGTTCGACGCGGATGAAACTGAGGTCACGGGCGCGCATGTCCGGCGTGGGTGCCGGGACCATCCGGCCGATCACGGTGTCGACCAGCCCCACCTGTTCGGCCAGGTAGTCCCGGCCGACTGGGGCAATGGCCGCGGCAATGAGATCACGGCAAATGGCGGCAGCGCCCTTGAGGTTCTCGCAGATGATCAGGTTCAGCGCCGGCGCTGCGGCCGCGGCGCGGCGCTCCAGGCCGCGGGCCAGGACGGGGGCGATGTGCTTGAGCGCGGCGGCGCCGACCGCGGTAGCCCCGATGGAGGCCTCCGCCAGCGCCGCGGCGACCGCCGCGGTATCCCTGCCGTGGATGGCACGGACGGGGCCGACACGGCAATTCTGAATATCGTCGTTGAAAACGGCTTGCAGGTGGTAGGAGCCCTGCCGGTTCAAGGCGTCAACCAGCTCCTGGTCGACGTCGACGAAGGTGAGGGCATAGCCGGACTCGCTGAAAAGCTGTCCGATGAACCCGCGCCCGATGTTGCCCGCGCCGAAGATGATCGCTTGCTGAGTCATGGTATCCTGCGCTCGGTCTCGGGGAGAAAGACCTCCTCGGCTCACCACGCAAACCGGCCCGCAATATGGTGTGGGCGCGGAGCGAGTGCAACGTCTCGAACCGATCTGAGCGCGGTTGACAGCGGCTGCCACCGGGGTACATTTCTCGCCCCGGTGCTGGCGTCTGAGCCCTGCGTGGGAGAGTTATCCTTGTCGCCCATCTTCGCCGCTGACAGTTATGAGACGCCGACGACGGCGCCACGACTGCCTGGGTCGCGCCTGCTGGGCTGGACGCGCTGGCCCTTCCACTGGCAGGTTCTCCTCACGGTGTTGCGCGGGCGCGCCGCGGCGCAGCGGGGCACCTTCACCTGTGCGCAGTTCCTGGAGTGTTCTGAGGCCGTAGTACGGGCGGTGGAAGGGTGTGGCGGGCGCTTCCAGGTCACGGGCCTGAACCACCTCGCGACCGCCGGGCCGCTGGTGGTCATCGGCAACCACATGAGTTTCCTCGAAACCTTCGCCATGCCCGCGATGATCTTGCCGCGGCGGCCGGTCAGTTTCGTGGTCAAGCAGTCGCTGCTGGAGCACCCTGGCCTGGGCGGCATCCTCAAGGCGCAGGAACCCGTGGGGTTGACCCGGACCAACCCGCGCGAGGACCTGCGCACGATGCTCACCGAGGGGGTGCAGCGCTTGCAGGCGGGCAGGTGCCTATGCGTGTACCCGCAGAGCACCCGGCACTTTGATTTCGTCGAGTCGAAGTTCAGCAGTATCGGCGCGAAGGTGGCGCAACGGGCGGGTTGCCCGATCGTGCCGGTGGCGTTGCGCACGGACTTTCTGGAGAACGGCGCCTTGATCAAGGACATGGGCCCGATTCACCCCGAGCGCGTGGTGCGCTTCGCCTTCGGCGCACCGATCGACTCGTCCAACGCCCGGGGGGCACAGCAACAGGTGGTGGACTTCATCAGGTCGCACCTGACGGCCTGGGGGGTTCCGTGCCACTGAGCCCGACCGAGGGCCTCACGGGATGTCCGCCTCCGGGGCGGCCCGCCCATAGTTCCGCCGCTCCTTGGTCTTGGGCCGGGTCAGATCGGCCTTCTCGAGCAGGCATTCGTCGCCGAGCAGGCGCCGCAACCCGACCCGCAGGGCCTCGGTGTTGCTGACGGCGAGGCCGTCGGCCTGCACGAAGGCGAGGTCCCCGCTGTCGCAGATCAGACACAGGGTCACCGGGGTTCGGCCCGGGTGGGCGCGGCAGAGGGCGGCCAACTGATCCACCGTGGCGCGGCTGACCGCCTTCTGCCGCAGTCGGACATGGACTGCCGCCGTGAAGAGCTCGGGAGCTTGCTCCAGGGGAAGCACGCGCTCGGCCAAGATCTTGGTGCCCTCTTCATCGCGGCGACTCAGGGCGCCCTCGACGAACACGAGCGCATCCGGCTTGAGAGTCTCGGCGCAGGCCGCATAGCAATCCGCGAAGACCATGCACTCCACCTCGGCTTCGCGGCTTTCGAGGGTGAGGATGGCCCAGGGCCGGTTGTCGCGCTTGGAGCGCTTGAGGTCGAGATGGCTGACGATCCCGCCGACGCGGGTGCCCACGCCATCCTGCAAGACGCTCAGTTCGGCGATCGTCTCGATCTGGAAGGTCTGGATCAGGTCGGCAAACTGGTCGGTCGGATGACCCGTGACGTAGAATCCCAGGAGTTCTTTCTCGTAGCTCAGCAGTTCGCGCCGCTCCCACTCGGGGACGGCGGGCGGCGTCAGACACAGCACGCTACTCTCCTCGGGAGCCAGCAGGGCAAACAGCGAGCCCTGGCCGCGACGGCGGTCCGCCAGGCTGCGTTGGGCCCGCTGCATGGCTTCATCGAGCAGACTGAAGACCTGAGCCCGCTTCAGGCCGAATGAATCGAAGGCGCCGGCCTTGGCCAGGTTCTCCAGCACCCGGCGATTCACCCCGGTATCGAGGCGTTCGCAGAAGTCGAGCAAGCCGGTAAAGGGTCCCCCGGCCTGGCGCTGCGCCATGATGGCGTCCGCCGCGGCGCTACCCACGCCCTTGATGGCTCCCAGGCCGAAACGAATCAGGTCGGCACTCACGCCAAAGCGCAACTGGGAGTGGTTGACGTCAGGCGGCATAATGCTCAGGCCCATATGCCTAGCCTCGGCGATGTAGAACGCGAGTTTCTCGGCGTTGCCGAGTTCGCCGTTGAGTACAGCCGCCATGAACTCGGCCGGGTAGTTGGCCTTGAGGTAGGCCGTCCGGTAGCTCATCAGGCCGTAGCAGGCCGAGTGACTCTTATTGAACCCGTAGCTGGCAAAGCGCAGGATCTTGCTCCAGATGCTGGCCGCCACCTCGCGGCTGTAGCCGCCGTGCGACACCACGCCCTCGCGGAACTTCTCGCCGTACTCGAGCAGATCCTTCTCCTTCTTCTTGCCGATGGCGCGCCGCATGACGTCGGCCTGGGCCAGGGAGAAGCCGGCCACGGCCTGACAGACCTGCATGATCTGTTCCTGATAGACCATGATGCCATAGGTTTCCGAGAGCAGCGTGCGCATCTCAGGCGTCTCATACTCAGGCGTCTCGCGTCCGAGCTTGCATTTGATGAAGGTAGGGATGAACTCCATGGGGCCGGGCCGGTAGAGCGCGACCAGGGCGATGATCTCTTCCAGGCGGCTGAGGCCAAAGCTGCGGCACAAGTCCTGCATGCCGCCGGACTCAAGCTGGAACACGCCCACGGTCTGCCCGTGGTTCAGCAGCTCATAGGTCTTAGCGTCATCCAGCGGGAAGTCGTCGGGAGCCAAGCGGTGGCCGGTCCGGGCGCTGACCATCTCGAGGGTATCCTCGATGATGGTCAGCGTCTTGAGCCCGAGGAAGTCCATCTTCAGCAGGCCCAACTCTTCACAGGGCGCGGCCGGGAATTGCGTGATCCACTCGCGGCCCGCGCCGCGGGCCAAGGGGACAATGCCGTCCAAGGGCTGGTCGCCGATGATGACGCCGCAGGCATGAATGCTCTGATTACGGTTCAGCCCTTCGAGCACCTTCCCCCGCTCAAAGACCTGCCGGACCCAGTCCGTCGACTCATGCAAGGCCTTGACTTCCGGGATGTCCAACGCCTTGGCGAGGGTCATCTTCGGGTCGGTCGGAATCAACGAGACCAGGCGGTTCGAGTCGGCAAAGGACACCCCCATGACGCGGGCCACGTCCTTCAGCACCGCCTTGGCCTTGAGCGTCCCGAAGGTGCCGATCTGCGCCACGCTCTCGGCGCCGTACTTGTCGCGCACATAGTCCAGCACTTCGCCGCGGCGGCGTTCGCAGAAGTCGATGTCAAAGTCGGGCGGGGAGACACGGTCGGGGTTGAGGAAACGCTCGAAGAGCAGGCCGTAGCGCAGCGGGTCCAGGTCCGTGATGCCAGCCAGGTAGGCCACAATGCTGCCCGCGCCGGAGCCGCGTCCCGGACCAACCGAGATGCCCCGACCGCGGGCATACTTAATGAAGTCCCAGACTACGAGGAAGTAACTGAGGTAGCCCATTCGATCGATCACACCAAGCTCGTAATCGATACGGCTGAGTATGTTACGTCTCATCTCAAGATCGGGCTCAGCGGCCGTGGCAGGGATGTACTCGAGATTCTCCGGTTCCCTGAGCTGGTAGCGACGAAGCAGGCCCTGCTGGCAGACCGCGCGCAGGAACGCCCTGCGGACCGGGCAGTGCAGATCGGTGGCGTTGTCGGAGCCATCGGGCAGGCGGAAGACCGGGTAGTGGTTTTGTCCGAGAGGAATGTTGAGCTTGCACTTCGCGGCGATATGGACGGTGTTGGCAATGGCCTCGGGGCAGTCGGCAAAGATGGCCGCCATCTCGGCGCCGCTCTTGAGGTAGAATTGGTCGCCGGAGAAGCGCAGCCGTTTGACGTCCGCGAGTTGACTCTGGGTGCCGATGCACAAGAGCGCGTCATGGCCGACGTGATCGCCGGCCTGCAGGTAGTGCGCATCGTTGGTGGCCACCACGCCGACCCCGTACTCGCGCGCCAGGCGGAGCAGGGCCTGGTTGGCCTGCCGCTCCATCAGCAGCAACTGGCGGTACTCCTCATCCTGGATGCTCTCGACCACGAGCTCGGGAGGGGCGTGGTACTGCAGCTCCAGATAGAAGTCCTCCTGTCCAAACAGGCTGATAAAGAACTCGATCGCCTCGCGGGCCTTGCCTTCGCGCCCCTTGAGAAGGTTATCCGGAATCTCGCCCGCCACGCAGGCCGAGAGGCAGACGAGGTGGGCGTGGTGCTGACGCAGCGTCTCCCGGTCGATGCGGGGTTTGTAGTACATCCCCTCGTCGCTCCAGGCAACACGGCTGAGGCGGCAGAGGGTCTGGTAGCCGATGAAGTCCTTGGCCAGCAGCACAAGATGATGCCGGGTGGAGTCACTGTGGTCGGCCAAAGCGCTCGGGGTCATGTAGAACTCGCAGCCGAGGATCGGCTGCAGACCGTGCTTGGTAGCCGTCCGGTAGAGGTCCAACGCCCCGAACATGTTGCCGTGGTCCGTGACCGCAACCGCTTTCTGTCCCAAGGCCACAATGCGTTCACAGAGGCGGCCGACCTGGCAGGCCCCATCCAACATGCTGTAATCAGAATGCACATGCAGATGCACGAAATCCGGCCCCGCCGGGACCGCGCTCGCGGCGGGAGCCGCTGGCGCCTCCACCGCAACCGCTTCCTCGGCCGCCTCTTCATCCGGCAGAATGACGTCCTCCGACAACGACGGAAGACTGCTCTCAGGGGCTATCACAATGTCGCTCACGGCGGTATCCTCGTCACTGGGTGATGGCGACTCGCCTGCTCCGCTAGGGCGAGACACGCCACCCTACACCGGCGGGAAAAACGCGGCGGCAGTCGCCCCACCCTCTCGGCTAAGCGGCATCCGGGGCGCCGCGGTACGAACCGTGAAACCGTAGTGTACTCCTGGCCAGAATCCACGCCGGACACCCGCAAAAAGCGCCGGCGGGCACCCCCTGGGCGCAGGTCAGTTCCATGGGGGTTTGCTTGTATGAGAACCAGGGTTCAGGGTTCAGGCTGGACATGGAGGCGGTTGCCATGCATATCAGACCCCGAAACCTGAAACCCGTTCTCATTCCGGTATGTCCGGCTATGGCGCCGTTGGTTCCGAGGCCCAAAGGGCCGACATCCCTCAGCCCAGGCCAGCGGCCTGGGTATGATGGGGTAGGGTTGGTGCGGCCTGAAGGGTCGCGATAGCGAGAGCCACCTCATGCCACAATCACTGTGCGGTACATCGAAGGTCAGGTCAAACACCACCGGCGCGTCTCGTTTCAGGAAGAATTCCGCGTCTTTCTGGAGCGCTATCAGATAGCCCACGACGAACGCTACGGGTGGGTGGGATTGAGGCGGGGGGCTATTGCGCCCCTTCGGGGCTCAGGCACATGGAACCTGTTTAC
>CAILKC010000077.1 GCA_903834675.1 uncultured Victivallales bacterium
AAGTAGTGCAGGCCTTCGTGCTCGCCGACCCCGTAGACCGTGACAATGCCGGGGTGACGCAGGCTGGCGGCGGTGCGGGCCTCACGCTCGAAACGCGCCACTTGCCCGGCGTCCGGAAACAGGTGCCCGAGGAGGACCTTCACCGCCACGCGTCGGCCCAGGGAAGCCTGCTCGGCCTCGTAGACCACGCCCATCCCGCCGCGCCCAATCTCCCCGAGGATACGAAGGTCGCCGAACTGCGTCGGCGCCGGGGGCGCGATCTGCATCCCGGCCAGCGCGGGGGAGGGGGTTTTCAGGTTCTCTACGGCCAGGGCGGTGGAGAGGAGTTCGCGAATGTCATCCGCCAGATCGGGAAACCGGGCGGCGTAGTCGTCGACCGACACGGCCTCGCCCGCCCGGCGACGTTCGGCAAACTCCGCCAGCAGGGCATCGAGGCGCTCACTGAGAGCATCGTCATCAGCCACGAGCAAGTCCTCCGCCGAAGGTAGTCAGCTCCGCCAGCAGAGCCCGTAACCGGCGCAGGGCACGGATGTAACGGATACTGGCAGCCTTCTGCTCGATGCCCAACGCCTCGGCCACCTCCTGGTTGCTGAGTTCCTCGAAATGGCGCAGGGCCAACACCTCCCGGTCCAATTCGTCCATGCCCCCGATGGCATTCCGAACCACCGTCATGGCGTCCGCACGGGCCGCGGCCTGGCTCGGCGAGGTCAAGTCCCCGGCCAGTTGCAGAGCGATAGCGGCCGAGGTCCCGTCGCGGTTCTCCCCCGCCTCCAGGCTGACTTCGCGAAAGACGTCCCGCTTCTGCGCCCCGAGGTGGTGCCGGCAGGCATCGGTCAGCGTCTGCAAGACAATCGTGCGCAACCAGACAAACGGCGCCACCGGCGGGTCCGCCGCCACGAAGTGCGGCAAGCGCTGGGCGGCGGCCAGATAGGCATCCTGCAAGACGTCTTCGAGGTCCAACCGGCCCTGAAGCTGGGGGTGCAAACGGAACGCCACCAGCCGCCGCAAGCGCGCCCGGTGCTGGGTAAACTGCGCCGCTAATTCGGTTTCGCTGTGCATGCCACCCTCGCCCCGTTCCATCAGATTCCCCGTTTGCCTCCCGCGGGCGCTGTGCCCGCGAGCGCTTGAGCCGTGCCAGGCGAGGGCCTCGCCCCCTGAAACGCCCGACCTCCCGCCAATATTGCCCGTCCTGCGGCGGGCGGCGAACTTCGCGGGTTTGGCGCTGCTCCCGCCTGGTTTCCCTGGAGCCCGCGATGCCAAGGCCTCTCCGGGGCCTGGTTCGCGGTATCTTGAGTGAGACGCGGCGGCAGGGGATACGGCGGAGACCGCCGGCTCCAGGGGATACGGCTCCAGGGGATACGGCGGAGACCGCCGGCTCCAGGGGATACGGCTCCAGGGGATACGGCGGAGACCGCCGGCTCCAGGGGATTGCGGGTTGCCTCGGGGTGCGGCCTGGAGCCCGCGATGCCAAGGACCCTCCAGGGCCTGGTTCGCGGTATCTTGAGTGAGACGCGGCGGCAGGGGATACGGCGGAGACCGTCGGCTCCAACGATTGGGGTCAACCCTCGACTTTTAGCTTTATACTGTCGTATTTCATGGGTCTAACACTCGTTTCCATCTGCCTCTCCTACAGCCGCTCCAAAGTGGAGTCAGTCAGGATGCAACGCTGGGCCTATCGTGGCATCTCTCCTCAGGGTGTAAAGCCACATAAGATGTCAAAGTAAAGCTGACCTGTGCAGTAAGGGATTCCGTCTGGAGCGCTGAAGGCGCGCTAAGATACCAGCCTAGGGCAACGCCCTGGGAATAGGACGGTTATGGTTTTGAGCCCTGTAGGGGCGAGCGATCTGCCCCAGGTTCGCTCCGCGGTCGTAAGGACCGCCCCTTCAGGGCTCAATCTGTGGTGTAAACGGGTACCCAGGGCGTTGCCCTAGGCTGGTATCAAGCGCCCCTTTGGGGCTGAATACCTCGGCCCATCCTTATTGCACAGGTCGCTTTTTCGCACCACTCTTTGACCGGATTATCGGGTGGGGATCGTGCCTAGCGCTGCCGATTTCCGACCGATTCAGCCCCCACGGTGTAATCCGGGCTAAACCCTGGCCTTCGGCCGACGGCTCAAGTGGCGCGTCGCTCCAGCTTGCTGTCCTGGCAAGCCTGGCGGCGCGGGCTACGTTGCCGTTGGTCTTCAACCCGTAGTCAGGGTCGCCGTCGGCGGTGGCCGGGAGATTCACCATGTATCCTCTTCGCGTTCTGACACTCTCGGGCGTGCTGCTGGCCTGCTCCTTTGCGGCCTTGGGTCAGGCGCCGACTGTTCCCCCGCCCAATCTCATTGCCAACGGCAGTTTCGAGGAGTTGAAGGGCGGTTGGGCCGTGTCTTGGCAGAAGAACTCCGGCGCCAGCATTGCCGAAGCGGCCGGCAAGCACTGGCTGCGGCTGAGCGGCGCGGGTGCGACGTCGGCACAGCGGGTCGAGCTGAAGCCGGAATGGTGGATGCTGCGCCTCACGCTACGCATGAAGTCAACCGACGTCGTGCTGGGTGACGACTCGTGGAAGAATGCGCGTCTGGCCATGAGTTTCCACGCCGCCGACGGCACGCGGGTGGGCAACTGGCCGAACGTGTTCAATGCCGTGGGCAGCACGGAGTGGACCGTCTGCGACCGTGAGTACGGCGTGCCGCGCGGGGCGGTCTATCTGTCGCTGAACCCGGCGAATTTTGGCACTGGCGGCAGCGTCGAGTTTGACGACCTGTGCCTGGTGGTGACCAAGGAGCGGGCGTTGACCAAGACCGATGCGGCGTTGCCGGAGGGGGTTGGCGACCCCTGGGCGGCGGCGGACGCCTGGCAGGTGGACACGGGCACGCAGGGTCGGCTGTGCCTGAATGGCCTGTGGGCCTTTCGGCCGGTGGTGGAGGCCGTCGACGCGCAGGCGATTCCCGCGGCGGGGGACTGCTGGGGCTGGTTCAAGGTGCCTGGCATCTGGCCCTGGTCGTCGTGGAGCGCGGGCCAGTCGGCGCAGGTGGTTCATCTGTCGCCGTGGATCGCCGAGGGCTTCGAGTCCAGTGGCATTGACCAGGCCTGGCAGAAACGCCGACTGAGCGTACCGGCGGCGTGGTCCGGCCGGCGCCTGTGGCTTGAGTTTACCATGCTTCAGACTCATGCGGCGGTGTTCGTCGACGGCCAGCGCCAGGGCGAGGTCTGGTTTCCCGGGGGCCGCCTGGAGATGACGGCGGCGCTGCGGCCGGGCGCCACGCACGAGCTCGCGGTGTTGGTGACAGCGCGGCCGTTGGAGTCTGATGCACAGGTGTTTATGGCTCCAGATCGGGTGGTGAAGAACAAGGCCACCGTGAAGCTCAAGGGCATTACGGGGGATGTGTTCCTAGTTTCGGGGCCGACTGCGGATGTGGTCCGTGACGTCCGGCTGACGCCGTCGGTGCAGGAGGGCAGTTTGGGCATCGAGGTCGGGGTGGAGGCGCCGCGGTCGGCGCGCTACCGGTTGGCGGCAGAGATCAGCCGGGACGGCGCGGTGCTGCAGCGCTTTGCCTCCGGGCCGCTGGCGGTCGTGGCCGGGCGCATCGGCTTCGTGGCGCCGTGGGCGGGTGCGCCGCTGTGGGATACGGACCGGCCGGAGGGGCTGCTGAGCGCGGCGGTCACGCTCCTGGACGAAGCAGGCAAAGAGCTGGACCGCGCCGAGCCGGTGCGCTTCGGCTTCCGCGAGGTCCGCATTGTGGGGCGCGACATCCTGCTGAACGGGACGCCCGTGCATCTGCGCGCCCTGCACAACATCTCCAGCAATGGCGCCGCGGATCAGGCGAGCCGGGCGGGCGCCCGCGAGATGCTGCGGCGGATGCGCCAATACGGCTTCAACTTCATGATTCAGGGCAATTACGATTTTACGCCGGGCGAGGTGGGCTACGTGGACGGCTTGCTTGAGGCCTGCGACGAGGCCGGGATGCTGCTGAGTATCTCCCTGCCGCACGTCAAGGACTTCGGCTGGAAGTTGGACGACCCGGCCCAGGCGGCGCGCTACCGTGCCCAGTGCGAGTGGATCATCCGCCGCGTGCAGAATCACCCCAGCGTCATCATGTACGCCATGAATCACAACGCCACGGGCTACTACGGCGATCAGAACCCGCAGAAGATGGACGGCATCTACAGTCCCGACGCGCTGACCGATAGCCTGGACTACAAGGGCGACCGTGGTCGCTTGCGGCGGCGGGCGCAGGCCCAGCTCGCGGCCGACCTGGCGCGCGACGTCGACCCGACCCGGCCGATCTATCACCACCAGTCGGGCAATCTGGGCGACCTGCACACGGTGAATATCTACCTGAACTGGGCGCCGCAGCAGGAGCGCAGCGACTGGCTGGCGCACTGGGGGACGGTGGGGCGCAAGCCGATGTTCTTCGTCGAATGGGGGTTGCCGCACATTTCGAGTTGGTCGAGTTACCGCGGCCCGGAGTTCATCTGGCGTTGTCTGGCATTCCAGAGTGCCTGGGTGCCGGAGTTTGCCGCGGCTTACTTGGGCAGCGCCGCTTACCAGGTCAGCCCAGGGCTGCGCAAAGTGTTCGACTACGAGGAAGAGCTCTGGGCCAAAGGGCAGCCGTTCTACTGGAGCTCTCTGGCTGGTCGGCTGCGTGAGGACGATGCCATGCACACGCAGGTTATGGCTCTCTTCGCCGCGGACAACTGGCGCTCGCACCGGGCCTGGGGCATCTCCGCCATGTTGCCCTGGGACCAGGAGCACCTCTGGAAGCGCCTGGAGCCGACGCCGAACCGCGAAATCGTGGACCGTTACCGTAACCTGCAACGCCCCGGCATCGTGCCTGACTTTGCCACCGCCAGCGGCCAGTACATCTACGACGGCGGCGAGGAGTCACACTATGCGCCGACGGCGTTGGGGGAGTGCTTCCAGCGCTGGAATATGCCCCTGTGTGCCTTCATCGGTGGTCGCACCGACGGACACCGCGACGGGGCGCCAAGCGAGGACTCTGACCGCCGCTTCACCGAGAAACGGCACACAGTGCTGCCTGGGGAGACGCTACTCAAGAGCCTGGTTATCCTCAATGACACGCGGCAACCGCGGCCCTGTGCGTACCGCTGGCGGTTGGCGGTTCCCGGGGGTGCGTCCGGGCAGGGCAGCGTGACCGTCGAGCCGGGCGGTCGCGCCTTCGTCCCGATCGCGGTCCCGATCGCGGCGACGAGCGCCGCTGGACCGGCCAGGCTGACGGCCGAGTTCGACTTTGGCGACGGGCAGACCCAGCGGGACGAGTTCGGTCTTGACGTCCTGCCCACGGCGGCGCCGACGGGCCCCGCCCGCCCGGTTTGGCTGCTCGATCCCGAGGGCACGACCGCGGCCTACCTCGATCGCCTCGGCGCGCGTCATCAGCCCTGCACGGCCGCGGGCGACGGGGTGCGGCCGGGGGACGTGGTCGTGGTCGGGGAAGGGGCCCTGTCGTCGCCGGACCTGGCCGCGGCAGCGCTGCCGGTGCTGGCCCGGGCGGTCGCTGGCGCCCGGGTGCTGGTCCTGGCACAGGATAGCGAGGTGCTGACGCAGCGCCTCGGGTTCAGGGTCAACGTGCAGGGGTTGCGCCAGCTCTTCCGGCGTGCGCCCGGCCACCCGGTGCTGGCCGGGTTTACGGAGGCGGAGTTTGCGAACTGGGCGGGTTCCGCGGGTACGGTGCCGCCGTACTTGGACGTGCCCGCGGTGGAAGAACGCGATCCGCAGTGGAGTTGGTGCGGTTTCCGCAATACTCGTGTCTGGCGTTGCGGCACGCTGGGCAGTGTGGCGTCGGTGCTGATCGAGAAGCCTTCACGGGGAGATTGGCTGCCCTTGTTGGATGGCGGTTTCGATCTCCAGTACGCGCCGCTGCTGGAGACCGCGGTGGGGGCCGGTAGGATCGTGTTCTGCCAGCTCGACGTGGTGCGCCGCAGCGAGCCGGAGCCCGTGGCCGACCGGGTGGTGACCCGCCTGCTGGCTTACCTCGAAACCGCGCCGTCGCGAGTCACCCGGCCGGTGCTGTACTGCGGCGACGAGCGCGGCCGGGCTGTGCTTACGGCTCTGGGCGTAGCGTTTGGCCCGGGTCCAGACCAGGTCCTTACCCCCGGCGCGCTGCTGGTCGCTGGGCCCGGCAGCGTTCCACCGAAGGGGGCACTCGAAGCCGTGGCGGCGGGCGGCGCGTTGCTGTGCTTGGGACTGAATGCCGCGGAGCTGGCCGCGTGGCTGCCGGAAGGCCCCGCGGCCACGGACCAGAAGGCGGAAGCGCGCCCCCTTGGCGAGACTCTGCCAGAGGTGTTTGCGGGACTCTCCGAGGCCGAGTTGCAGTGGCGTACCCGGCCGTTGATCGGCGCGTTGCAGGGGCCGGGCCATCCCGCCTTACGGGTGGTCCGGTTGGGGCAGGGTCTGGTCGTGCTGTGCCAGGCCGCTCCGTGGGCCTTTGACGCGGCAGCGAAACCCTACCTGCGCACCACGGCGAGGCGGAGCGAATTCCTCTTGGCCCGGTTGTTGGCCAACCTGGGCGCTGCCTTCAGCAACCCGGTCGCGGCGAACCTGGCTGCGGTTCCGGTCGCGTCGGAGTCCGTCCTGCCCGCCACCTGGGTCGGCATCGAGGACCCGCAGCAAGTCGGCCGCGAGCAGCAGTGGTGGCAGCCGCAGTTCGAGGCGTCGGCCTGGCCCGCCATCGTGGTGCCGGGGACCTTCGAAGCGCAGCGCCCGGCCCTGGCCAAGTACGACGGCTGGTTCTGGTACCGCCTGAAGTTCACCACCGCGGTGGGGTTCGCCGGGGCGGACGCGACGCTTTCTCTGGGCGGTATCGACGATGAGTCGTGGGTCTGGCTGAATGGCGAGTTCCTGGGGGAAGTGACGAAAGCCACGAACCCGAAGGACTACTGGCAATTCCCGCGCGAGTACCGCCTCCGGGAGGGCCTGTTGCGGGCGTCGGGGGAGAACGTGATCGCGGTTCTCGTCAACGACACCTACCAGACCGGTGGCATCCTCGGCCAGCCCATCCTGCGTCGGCCAGCGCTCTGGCTGAAGAGCTACTACGTGCAGGCGCCGCTGGCTGGAGATGACCCCTACCGCTACTACCGCTGGTGAGGGGCCTTGGAACGGTCGCGCGGCCTGTCGTGCCCCTGCCGGGTGCGCTCAATGCGCCATGTCGTCCTGCCCATCGGCCAGCCAGGAGAGAGGCAGACGGCAGAAGCGAATCCACTCCCGGCGATGGGTCTCGCCACCTTCGAAGACCAGACCCACGTCGCCGTTCGCGAGGCGGACCAGCCCCGAGTACGAGGACGGTCCCGCGTGAATCAGCTTCCTGATCGGCCAGGTATGCGCCTCGTCGTAGCTGATGCGGACCGTCATCCGGGTGCGCTCGACCGCACCGTAACCTGCCCCGGTGTTGTCCGGGTTCGCGAACAGGATGATGCTCTTGCCATCCTTGGCCACGCTGCTGTGGCGTAGGATACTGGCCTGGCAGGGGCACTCGTTGAGCGCCCGGTCCCAGGTGACGGGCGCCCACGACTCGCCGTCGTCAGCGCTGAGCGCCACAGCGCGGCAACTCTGGCCGGTGCCCTGACGCATGTTCAGCAGCAGACGGCCATCGGTCAACTCGATCACCTGCGCTTCGTTCGTGTCCGCCGATACGGGTTGGCCCAGGCGCCAGGTCTGGCCGTGGTCGTCGCTGTACAGGACGCGCGAGCGGAAGCCGGTCTCCCCCTGCGCATCGATCGTCTCCGGGCTGGTGTAGCCGGGGATGACCAGTCGGCCTGCCGTAGTCTGAATGCCGCATCCGGGCCCCGGCACGAACGTGTCATCGTATCCCGCGATCAGGCCGCCGATGTCCGCGGCCGCCGACCAAGTCCGGCCATCGTCGCCGCTGCGCAGCAGCAGGTGCCGACGGTGCTCGCCGCGGGTGGCGCGGTTGGTGTTGCAGCAGCACAGGCAGATCGAGCCTGAGGCGCGATCCACCACGGCGCAGGGGTTCATGACGGCGTCGCTGCCTTCTCCACGCACCAGCGTCTGCAGTGGTAGCCAGGTCGCACCCCCGTCAAGGCTGCGCCTGAGCACCATATCCGTCGGGCTGGCATCGCGAATGCTCTCCCGGCGCGCCTCACAGAACACCAGCAAGGCGCCTGACGGACTGGCAACCAGCGCCGGGATGCGGTACGTGTGGATGCGGCCCCGGCCCGCTACAAAGACATCGGTCTGGTTGGGTGTCATAGTGCTGGCAGCTTACCCTATTTGTCGACCTGTGCAATAAGAGAGTCCGTCTGAAGCGCTGAAGGCGCGCTGCCATACCAGCCCAGGGCAACGCCCTGGGAATAGAATGGTGATGGGTTTGAGCCCTGTAGGGGCGAGCCCTCTACCCTACCTTCGCACCGAGGTCGCATGGTCCGCCCCTTCAGGGCTCAATCTTCGCTGTGGACGGGTACCCAGGGCGTTGCCCTGGGCGCCCGAAACGCCCCCTTGGGGCTGAATACCACGGCCCATCCTTATTGCACA
>CAILKC010000078.1 GCA_903834675.1 uncultured Victivallales bacterium
GAGGCAGAGGCGATCCCGCGACTTCCGAGGCTGGGGGTACCGCTGCGAAACCGTAGGTTACGTGGCATCCCGCGGCACGGAAGACGATTTCGATACCGATACTGCGTCCCCCCCTCGTCTCTCGACCCACCACGGCGGGCAGGCCCTCGACCCTCTCCGGTTCTCATACAAGCGAACCCCTACGGAACTGACATGCGCCCCTCGGCTTCCCCACTTCGACGTTTGGCGTTGGACGTTCGATGTTCGGCGTTCCTATGGTACTTCAGCAAGTGCCAACTCCCTAAGGGCGGAATGGGACGCGCCTGGTGTCCTACGAGGTAGCTGCACGTCTCAGACAAGCAAACCCCCACGGAACTGACATGCAGTCGGCGGGCCGCCCGAGTTCGCGAACCGCCATCGCGGCGGTTACATTGCGTCCCTTTAGTACGGAACGTGCCAGAACGATGGGCCGTCAATGGCGCCCTGGTGCTAGCGGAGACGACAGCGATGAGTCAGGATCAGGACGGACAGACCAGCCCGGGCGACCTGCGGGCGCAGCGTCTGGAGAAGCTGCGGGCGCTGCAGGCGGCGGGGCTGTCGCCATACGGCAGTCGGGTGGACGGAGTGGTGTCCACGGTCGCGGCCCGGGCCCAGTATGCCCAGGCGGGCGAAAACGGCGCCGCGGTGACCCTGGCTGGCCGCATCATGGCCAAGCGTCTGATGGGCAAGTCGATGTTCATGGATCTGGTGGACGAGAGCGGTCGCTTGCAGCTCTATGTGCAGCGCGACGGGGTTGGCGAAGGCCCCTATGAACTCATCAAGACCTTCGACATCGGTGACATCCTGACGGTCACGGGGGCGATGTTCACCACCCGGCTGGGCGAACCCAGCCTGCGGGCCACGGCCTTCCGGCTGCTGTCCAAGTCGCTGCGCCCGCTGCCCGAGAAGTGGCATGGCCTGACCGACGTCGAGCAGCGTTACCGCCAGCGCTATCTGGATCTGCTCTGCAACGAGTCCGTGCGCCAGGCGTTCCGCTTGCGGGTGGCGATTGTCCGCGGCATGCGCCGCTACCTGGACGGGCTGGGCTTCATCGAGGTCGAGACGCCGATGATGCAGCCCCTGGCCGGCGGCGCGGCGGCGCGGCCCTTCAAGACTTTTCACAACGCCTTGAACTGCCCGATGTATCTGCGCATCGCGCCGGAGTTGTACCTGAAGCGGCTGCTGGTGGGCGGATTCGAGCGCATCTACGAGATCAACCGTAACTTCCGCAACGAGGGTCTCAGCCGCCGACATAACCCGGAGTTCACCATGCTTGAGCTGTACCAGGCATACTCCGACTGCCGCGGCATGATGGAGGTGGTCGAGGGTCTGATCTCGACGGTGGCCCAGGAGGTGTTGGGCACGCTGGTGGTGAAGCGCTCCGACGGCACGGAGATCAACCTGGCGCCGCCCTGGCGGCGGGTGGCCTATGCTGACCTGATCCGTGAGCGCGTCGGGGCGGACTGGTACACCCTGACGGTGGCGCAGCAGCGCGAGCGGGCCCGGGGCTTGGGGTTGACGGTGATGGACGCTTGGACCAGCGCCGAGATCACCCATGAGGTCTACGAGAAGACCATCGAGGCGACGCTCATCCAGCCGACCTTTGTGACGCGCTTGCCCGCGTTTCTGGTGCCGCTGGCCAAGCGCTGCGAGGACGACGCGGGGGTGGTTGACGTCTACGAACTGGAGATCAACGGCCAGGAGATCAGCCCGGGCTATTCCGAGCTGAATGACCCGCTCGAACAGCGGGCCCGCTTCGACAGTCAGGCGGTGGACAAGCCCGAGGCTGACGGTGAAGTGAACCGTATCGACGAGGACTTCCTGACCGCTCTGGAGTATGGCATGCCGCCCGCCGGCGGTCTGGGCTTGGGGGTCGATCGTCTGGTGATGTTGCTGACCGGGGCCGACTCGATTCGGGACGTCATTCTCTTCCCTCTCATGCGGCCCGCTGAATGAGCGTCTGCCGTCCCGCAGGCGCCGGGACGATACGCCAGGGAGTCTGAGCGATGCCTAAGCTGATCATCCAGGAAAACTACCGCCTGGTGGGCGAGTTCGTCATCCCGCTGGGCGAGACCTCGATCGGCCGGAGCGAGGAGTGCGCCCTGGTCCTCTCTCCCCAGGGAGTTTCGCGGGTGCATGTGAAGCTGCGCCGCGAGGACGACCGGGTGATCATGGAGGACATGGGGAGCCGCAACGGCACCTTCCTGAACGGGGTTCCGGTGGTGCAACCGGTGCAGCTCAAGCACATGGACGTGATCCAGCTTGGCGACGCCATGCTGCTGTACAACGAGCTGGACGCTGACGGCCGCGATCAGACCGTGTCGGGCGAGATCCGCCCCGCGGGGAGCGCGGCGCCGACCCACGATCTCGCGTACCTCAAACAGGTGGTCGAGGCGATCTGCGCCAACATCGCGCAGGTGGTCAAGGGCAAGGACGATGTCATCCTGAAGGTCGTTGTGGCGCTGCTCAGCGATGGGCATGTGTTGTTGGAGGACGTTCCCGGCGTCGGCAAGACCAAGCTGGCCCAGGCGCTGGCAAGATCCGTCCGCACCGGCTTCAAGCGCCTGCAGTTCACCCCCGATATGCTGCCTTCGGATGTCACCGGGGTGAATGTCTATGATGAGCAGGCGGGCCAATTTACCTTCATCCCCGGCCCCATCTTCGCGAACGTAGTGTTGGCCGACGAGATCAACCGCGGCACGCCGCGGGTGCAAGCGAGCCTGCTGGAGTGCATGAGCGAGTCGATGGTCACCGTCGATGGCCGCACCCATGTGCTGCGCAAGCCTTTCTTTGTGATCGCCACCCAGAACCCGGTCGAGTTTCACGGCACCTACCCGTTGCCCGAAGCGCAATTGGACCGTTTTCTCATGCGTCTGCGGATGGGGTATCCGGATGCCGCGGTGGAGCAGGACATTCTGAGCAGTCAGGTCTCGACTCACCCCATCAACAGCATCCAGCACGTGGTGAACGCGACGGACATTCTGCGCTGTCAGGCCTTGGCGCGCACGGTGCATGTCTCCGCCGCGGTGAAGGACTACATCGTGACCTTGGCCGGGGCAACGCGGCAGCACCCCGCGCTGAACTATGGTTGCAGCCCGCGCGCGTCGCTGGCGCTGATGCACTGCGGGCAGTCGCTGGCCGCGGCGCAGGGCCGCGACTACGTGTTGCCGCGGGATGTCCGCGACCTGGCCGTGGAGGTGCTTAGCCACCGCCTGCCGCTGAAGATGCAGGCCCGCGCCGAGTTCGGCAGCCCGGAGCAGGTGGTGCGTAGCCTCCTGGAGCAGTTTCCCCTCGAGCGCTGGGAAGGCGGCAAGAGGCCGTCGGCACGCTGATGCTGTTTCTCTGGCCGACAACGCGCGGTTGGGCCGTCGCCCTGGCCGGGGTGGCGTGGGTTCTGGTCGCCATCGTGAACCGGATGATGTTTCCCTTTCTGATGGGCTGTGCCGCCCTGGCGCTTGTGGCCGCCAGCCTGGTGAGTGCCGCGCTCTCCCTGTGGGGCGTCCGCCTGCGGCGAGGCGCTTGCGGCGATGCGGCCTGCGGGGAAGCGGTGAGTCTACCGCTGAGCGTGGAGAATCGGCTGTCGCGGCGGCGGCAACCGATCGTGCTGATCGAAGAGGTCCCCTTTGCGGCGGATCCCTCGGTGCGCACCGTGATTCCCCCCCTGGCGAGCCGGGAGGAGCGCCTGGTTCAGCGGCGGGTGCTGGCGCTGAAACGGGGCGAGTTCGCCCTCGGGCGCATCGTGTTGCGGGGGGGGGATCCGGCTGGGCTGTTTCGGCGCGAGCGCGCGCTGACCTTGCCGGCCAGGATGGTGGTCTACCCGGGAACCGAGCCGGTTCCTGACCTGATACTGCGTCAGAGTGAGGCGCACGGCGCGGTGGCGGGCAGTCCGATCAGTGCCGCGGGCATGAGCCAGGACTTCTACGGGGTGCGCGAGTACCACCCGACCGATGGGCTGCGCTACATCCACTGGAAGAGTTCGGCCCGCTTCGGTCATCTGATGGTACGCGAGTTTGAGCGTAACGCGGTGATGTCGGTGGCGGTCATGCTGGACGCCCACGAGCACTTCGTGAGTGGCGCTGACCCGGGCTCGAATCTCGAGTATCAGATCCGGGCCGCGGCCAGTATCTGCCGACACTGCGCCGACCTCTATTGCAGCTTCGGTTTTGCCGCGGCCGGGGCGGTTCCGGTGGTGGTGCGGCCGGCGTTGGCGGCGGAGGTGTGCGGCGAGGTGATGTACGCGCTGGCCACCCTGCGACCGGGACCGGTTACCCTGGCTGCCGCAGCCGGCGAACTGGCGCGGCAACTGCCCCGCAATACGGTGGTGTTCTGCTTTAGCCTGGCCGCGCCGCGCGCCCTGGCCGAGGCCCTGAGCGTGCTGACTGAGCAGGGCATGCAGGTACGCTGGTACTGCGCCCGGCGCGACGTGTTCGGGGCGAATCAGGGCCGCAAGGGGCCGCAGGCCGCCGTCCCCGAATCGGCCGCGCGCTGGGCTCTTGCCCCCACGGAGTTGCTGCCCGGGATGGGTCTGGAAGAAGCCCTGAAGCTCCACCCCTTCTGACGCCGGTACCGAGATCCATGAATACAGGCCAGAGGCAAGGGACGACGTTGACGCTGCGGGTGCAGTGCTGCTACCTGGTGCTCTACGGTCTCAGTGTGGCCGCGGCCCTGGTTCAGCGCGGGCATCCGATGCTGGTGTTCGGCGTTCTGGTGGCTCTGCTGCCACTGGCGCTGCTGGCGCGCTTGCCGCGGCGCTGGTTTCCAGGCTGGAGTCGGCAGGTGCTGCAGGTGCTGATCGCCGGTGGCGGGGTGGCCTGGTGGCACTTGCAGCCGGGCGGGCAGGCGCTCGACGTCGTCCTGGTCGAGTCGGCCGCGGCACTCGGGGTGGCACTGGCCGTCGGCGGGGTGGCTCGCGAGTACGGGCTGCTGGGGTTGGTCTCACTGGTGTTTCTGGGCTATGGCGGGATCATGCCCGGTCGCCCCGTGTACCTGCCGGCGCTGGGCGCCTACCTCGGCGTCGGCATCCTCCTGATGTACGAGACCCGGACGCTGAATCTGGCCGCCGCGGGCGAGCCTGCGTCTGGGACCATGCCCGCGCCACGGCACCGCGCCAACTGGGCCTACCGGCTGGCCCATCTGGGGCTGGCCTGCGGCTTCATGGTCTTGCTGGTATCTTCTTTCCCGCTGCCGCAGGGCCGCTCCATCGGCCTTATTCCCGTAGGCTTCAGCACGAGGCAAGACCTGGCCTTTCCCAGGCTCTGGCGGCAGTGGCTCCAGCCGGCCGGCGGACTGTTTTCCAGAGGGGACGAAACGACGCAGCAGACCGCCGAATCGAAGGCTGGCACCGATCGCAATCCGGCGCATGACCCCAAATCGGCCAAGACCGTCGCTGCCGCCAAGCCCGCGCCGACGATGGACGCCCGGGAAGGACTCGGGGGAGCCGGCGTGGGAACCGATCTGGTGATGCGCGTCCAATCCCCCTTCAAGCTCTACTGGCTGGCGCAGTTGTACGATGTCTACGATGGCAAACAATGGCGCCTGTCGTCCACCCTGCGCGAGGGCCGGAGCGGGCTTGACCGACGCCCACGGACCGGGACTCGTTCGGTCGAGCAGCATATCAGCATCGAGAAGGCGGGGTCGGTGCGACTGCCTGGGGCCTACCGGGCCACTCGCTGCATTTGGGATGTCGACCAGACCCGTCTGTATGAAGGGACGGCCCTGGGGCCCCTGGTCCGGCTGGACCTGGCCGGGGCGTCGTTGCGCGGTACGACGCCCGCTCTGCCCTGGCAATATCACCTCACCTCAAACGTTCCCACGCTCGACACGCACGTCAGCCTGGTCGCCGGGGAGACCTTCGCCTTCCAGGGCTGGCACTACCGGCAATTGCCAGAGCGCCTGGTCTCGGCCCGCCTGCACCGCCTGGCCATGTCGGTGACCCAGGGCTGCGAGACGCCCATGGAGAAAGCCATGGCGCTGCAGGAGCACCTGCGGCGGCACTACACCTACACGCTGGCAGCTCCAGTCATCCCGGACGCGGCCGAACCGGTCGACTACTTTCTCTTCGAGAGCCGACAGGGCTACTGCCAGCACTTCGCGCAGGCGTTCACGGTACTGGCCCGGCTGGCAGGGCTGCCGTCACGCCTGGCGACGGGGTACTCGCCCGGCACGCACAACCTGCTGACCAACTCCTTCGACGTCTATGAATACCACGCCCATGCCTGGACGCAGATCTTCATCGAGCCGTACGGTTGGCTGACCTTTGACGGCGTGGCGCCGGGCAACCTGCGGATTGACCCAGGCCCGTCCTTCCTGCGGCGACTGCTGGACCCCTTTGGCGAGGACTGGAACGCTCGCCCCCCGGAGCTGGCACTGCCGTCGTTGCCGCCGACCTCGGCGGGGCTTCCGGAGCCGGCTCAAGAGGCAGCGAGCAATCCCCTGGCCAAGCTGTGCGAGAAGATCTACGCGCGGGCCATTGTGGAGTCCAAGTCTCTTCGCCCCGAATCTGGCGCTCTGGCGCGGGCCATCGGCGCTACCGCCCGCGAATGGCTGGCCGAGCAGTGGGCGCGGTACAAGGCCAAACTGGTGCAGTGGGGAGACCATGCATGGGTCCAGTTGCGGGCCGCACTAAGCCGAGCCCTGCAGTCACTGCAAGGGTTCTCCACCGCAGTCTACGTCGTGGCGGGCGCGGTGCTGGTGACGCTGTACGCTCTCTGGCGTCGCCGACGGCTGCTGCTGGCCGTGATCTCGACGACGTATGCACGCTGGCAGTGCCGACGGCACTGGCTGCGGGTGCAGCGCCTCCGCGACCGCAATCCGGAGGCCGTGGTCGAGGCCTGCCATGAGGTCCTGGCGCAGGTTCTGGCCCTGGGCCGGTTCAAGCGCCCTGCCAACCTGGATGCGCTTGAGTACGCCGGCTGGCTCGAGCGCTCCGAGCCGCGTCTGGGTGGCGACTACCGTACTGTGGCCAGCGTGCGCTGCCGGATGATCTACCGGGACATCCTTCCCGAACGCGCCGAGGCGGATGAGGTGATGGCTGCGGTCGGGCGCCTGCGCATGGCCGTCCTGGAGCGGCTCACGCTGTCCGGGATGCGACGCCGTGGGAGTGCGGTTGCGGAGCGCCGGGGCGGCTCGCCAGGCGCCGGGGCGTGAAGCCGGTGAGGCGCTTAGCCCACCCACCCACTCACCCACCCACTCACCCACCCACCCACTCACCCACCCACTCACCCACTCACTCACCCACAACGGCTCGCGAGGCCACTCGCCCCCCAGCGCGCCTCAGGCGGGCGCGACGGGCCTGCGGAGCACGTGGTCCGCGAACTCCGTCAGGCTGTCGACGCTGAGCTCCGCGACCTCGGTTCCGGCCCGGCCGAAGCCAAAGCGACAGAAGCAGCGGCGCAGGCCGGCGCGACGGCCTGCTTCCAGATCGGTGCTGTGGTCGCCGATCATCCAGGAGAAAGCGGGGTCCGCCCCCGTGGCGTTGAGGACCTGGAGCAGGGGGGTGGGATCAGGCTTGATCTTGGCGCAGGCATCGCCGCCCAGCAGCTGAGGAAAGAAGCGCAGGATGCCCAGCCCGGCACAGATGCGCCGGGCTGGCTCGGTGGGCTTGTTGGTGACAATAGCCAGGTGGCCAGGGTGTCTCGACAGGGCCTCAAGGCTGGCCAGAACCCCGGGATAGAGGACGGTCTGATCCAGCAGGTGTTCGGAGTAGTGTCCCCTGAGCAGGGCGATCGCCTGGTCGACGTCCGCCGTCGAGGCGGGCGCCGCGCGCAGCGCCCGCTCGACCAGGCGCCGCATCCCATCGCCGACGAACCCGACCACGGTCTCCAGGGACAACCCGGGCAGGCCAAGGTCCCGGCGCATGAGGTTGACGGCCGTCGCGAGATCGTGCCGTGAGTCAACCAGGGTTCCATCCAGATCGAAGATATAGGCCGGCACCGGCATGATAATGGCTCTTCGTCGCGGTGACCGTGTGGCGGAATCGCGGTGACCGGCTACAATAGCGTTGAGAGCGCCCGCTGCCAGTGCGGCGCGGCGCGGGCGTCATTCCAGGTTGGCCGCCAGGGGCTTTCCGAACGGGTACTGATGACGCCCGCCAAGGCTAAGGGTGAGCGGGTCGGCTTCGGGTCGGGATGCGGCGGCAGGAGGAGGTTCGGCGTGACGGAGTTCCAGGACGAACGCGAGCAGGTAGCGTACTTCATGCGTCGGCTTTACCGCCAGTGCCTCACCACGACTTCCGGGGGTAATCTCTCCTGCCGGGCCGGCAGCGAGTGCATTGCCCTGACGCCCACGGGCGTCGACAAAGGCGAACTGCGGGCGGAGCAGATTGGTATCATGGGTCTTGACGGCGCCAATCTGACACCGGAGCTGAAGCCCAGCATCGAGTCAGCCATGCACCTGGCCATCTACCATCGGCATGCCGGCGTTCGCGCCATCGTCCACGCGCATCCCCTGACCGCCAGCTTCTTCTGTGCCTGCGATGAGGCGATCAACACGCACCTCACCGCCGAGGCCTACGCGATCTTGGGCGAACCGGTCATGACGCCCTATTGCCGCATGGGGACGACCCAGTTGGCCGAGGCGGTGGTCGACGGGGTCGGTCGCGGGGTCTGCGTCCTGCTGCGCAACCACGGGATACTGACCGTCGGCGAGACCTTGCTGCAAGCCTTCGACCGCCTGGAGGTTCTCGAGGTGGCGGCGCGCCAGACACTGATGATGCGCTCGGTCCAGGGGGTTCGCGAAATCACCCCCGTCCAGCGGCGCGAGCTGGATGCGTTCATGGAACAACCGAGGCCGTGATGGCCCGCGGCCCCAGAGTGTGACCGTAGCGGGGTTCTCCAGGGGACGGGTGTAAGCAGCATGGGGGGTGCAGCCATGGCTTCTCTCGATACCCGAGCGGACTCGTCGTCCGGCCTGGGGGATGCCGCCCTGGCCCCCGGTAAGTGGATCCTCATCTGCATCGCGCTCTATCTGGTGCGGGTGCTACCATGGGCGATGTCCGAACTCTGGCATGACGAGGTCATCACCCTGGGCGACTTCGTTCTCGGTCCGGACGGGCGTGGGCCGTTGCACGTCTTCCGCTCCTACCCCGTGGCCAACAATCACATGCTGTTCTCGGCCTTCGGCTGGTGGTGGGTCCGCTTCATCGACTTCAGTTCGAGCGAGTATATGCTGCGCCTGCCGTGTATGGCGTTTGGCCTCGTCGTCATCGTCCTGGCGGTGCGCTCCTGGCGGCGCTGGCTGGGGGCGGAATTGTCCTGCCTGGCCGGGGTGACGCTGGCCATCAGCCCGGTGTTTGGCGCCTTCGCCTGCGAGTTCCGCGGATACTCGCTGACGATGCTGCTTTCAGCCGTGGCGGTGCAGGGACTGGCGGAGATGAGCGACGGGCGGCTGCGCCGCGGCCTCTGGTTGCAGGTTCCGGCGCTGTTCCTGCTGCCTCTCGTCATCCCCTCCAACGTGCTGCTGGCCTTCGCGCATGCCTTGTTCATTGCGCTCTGGCCGGGCTGGCCGGGAAGCCGCCGGGCGCGCTTGGCAGCGGCTCTGACCTTGGCGACCGCCGGGGCTCTGGGGCTGAGCTACTACCTCACGCTTTGGGACCAGTTCATCAAGGTACTGCACGAGACCACGGGCTGGTCGTCGGGGTTGCGCGTCCTCGGCGCGGTGGCTCTCGGCGTCTGGGCCCACCTCGGTTGGGCCGGAATCGCCTTGCCGGTGGCGGCGTTCCGGCGGCGTCCGCCCGATCCCGACCGCAGCGGGCAGCGGACCTGGGCAGCCCTGTACGCCGGTTGCATCGCCGTCCCGGTCCTGGCAACCATGCTGGGAAACTACACCAACGCGCCCTTCCCCCGGGTCTACCTGCTCTACCTCTTGCCGCTGACCTTTGCGGCCTTCCGCTTCCTGCGTCCATCTCTCCTCTGGTCGCGGCGCTCGTTCCTGCTCTGGGCCGGGTTGACGGTGGCGCTGGGATTCGCCTGGGAGTTCGCCTGCGCTCGGCGCACCGCCGCCGCGGTCAGCCGCGGCGAACATCCGCAGAACCTGCTGCAGCAGTACTACCGGGGCCGGACGGATCTGCGCGGGGTCGCGGCGGGCGTCGCCGAGGCTGGAGCGCTGCGTGGCGCCCTGGTCGTGACCGACGCCTATGATTTCCCTACCTTTAGATTCTACTGGGCGCAGTATGGCATGTCTGCCGAGGCCGTGGTTGCCGAGAATCGCCTGCCGACGGAGTTCTGGCCCCGAACCCGGTCTCTGCCCAGCGCCTCGCTGCACGTTGTGGCGGGAGACGAGGTCGCGGCGGCGCGACTGTTCGCCGCGGCCGCGGCCCCGGGAGCGTTTGTCTCAGGGCCGGTATCCGAAAACCGGCGCTTCTACTCCCTCTTGCCCCCCTCGGCTCGCTGAGGTCGGCCCGGGCGCAGCTTGTATGAGAACCACATAAGGTCGAATGACCAAAGCCCCATGACGAATGGCAGAATCGCCGGCACGGCAACCGCGGTTCTCCTTCTGGTATGTCCGGCCCCAGCGGGGGTCTCGCCAGAACCCTGAACCCTTGTATGAGACTTCCAAGGTGCAGGCCGGTCGCGGCGCGGGTATGTAGTCGAGCCTTTAGCCCCGACTACGTACGCATCGTGGCGCAGGCCGCAAGTCTCCTTCCGGTAGGTCCGGCCGCCGCCGTGGGCTCGGCTGAACCCTTGTATGAGACTTGACCGCGATCTTCGCTCTGTTCCGCCTGCGCCGGGGGCTCGGCTGGAGGGCAAGAGCAGTCCTGCCGCCCGGCAGGACGCATCGCCGCCGCAGACCAAA
>CAILKC010000079.1 GCA_903834675.1 uncultured Victivallales bacterium
AGCCGCCACCGCCGCGCCTGAGGCCAGGCGCCTCTCCAGAAGAATGGAGCGGCCGCGGCTCGCGGCCAGCGCCTGAGGCCAGGCGCCTCTCCACCCAACCCCTGGAGATGCGGTGGGCCGCCACCGCCGCGCCTGAGGCCAGGCGCCTCTCCAGAAGAATGGAGCGGCCGCGGCTCGCGGCCAGCGCCTGAGGCCAGGCGCCTCTCCACCCAACCCTGAAAGTCACCCGCGCAATATCGCCGCGCAATGGTTGGTTTTCAGGTTGGGTGCAAGTCAGCTCCCTGAACCCTGTCCTGACGGCCGACCGTCAGTGGGCCACGCTCGACCTGGGGATCGAGATCACGCTCATCCGCTGACCTCCGGAAGACCTTCGCCCCCGACCTCCTGACGCTTGAATTCCACCCCCAGCCTGCCTGTCTGTCACTCCGCCCCAAGCAACGCCGCCATGGCCGGATCCAGCGGGCCGCAGATGAGCCCCTGGCTGCGGGCCGTGAAGGGCCGCTTCGGGCCTCCACCGGGACCCGCCGCTTCACCCCGCACCGCCACCCGGTAGAGGCCGACCGGCTCGAGGGTGAAGCTGAACTCCGCCTCGGCCTGAGACGAGCCCAAGCGGCCCAGCTCTCGAATGACGTCGCCATCGGGGTTCTCCACCACCACCGTGCCAGCAAACGACGCGCTCTTGGGCTCCAGCCGCCGAATCGTGCAGCGGACCGCTTCGCCTGGCGTGACCCGGATGGCCCGTTGCTTCCCGTCGGGCGTGCCTGAGAGCTGGAAGGTCAGGCGCGGGCCGTGGTGCGGCACGTAGGTCGGCTCTGCCGTGATACCAGAGCGCAAGCCCGGCAGGAACTTGTCGCCCAGCGCCGCCCCGAGGTTGAAGACGGTAAATCCGTCGGCCCCGAGCTGGCGCGCGACGTTGATCTGGCTGGCGACACGGGCGGCAGCGAAGGGCAGGAGGGTGAGAGTCGAGGCATGGATGCCCGGGTAGATCGGCGCGGCGCCGTCCAGGTAGCGGAGCTGGCTTGCCACCTGCTGTGCGAAGGTGGCGTCCGAGCTGCTGTAGTCCATGGGGCAGAGGAAGTCGACATCGCCCTCCTTGGCCCAGCGCACCCAGTCCTGCCCCACGCTCTTCATGCAGCCCGGATAGTCGGCGAACACCGCGGCCGAGATTTTGCACTCCGGCCGGACCTGGCGGACGCGCCGCGCGGTCTCGCGGACGATGGCGGTGATCTGCTCGGCGCGCCAGGCGGTCCAGGCTGCGGCCACCTCGGGCTTGTCGACGTCCGCCGGCCAGGCGCTGATGGCGATACCGGTATCCTGGCTGAAGCGGCTCCGGCAGCCCGCGCAAAAGCAATACTCCGGCCCGGGATAACGGATGTAATCGAAGTGTACCCCGGCCACGGGGTAGCTGCTGGCCACCTCGACCATGCTGGCCACCTCCAGTTCGCGGTTCTCCGGGTGCGAGGGGCACAACCACTCGTTGGTCTCCCCGCCGCGACTGACCTGCAGGCGACCCGCGGCCCGCATCTTGTCGGTGAAGTCCCTGGGCGTGTCCCAACCCCAGAAACAGACTTTCCAGATGTGCATCTCGACCCCGTATTTCCGGCCCGCGGCCACTGCGGCGGCGATCTGGTCACCGCGCCGGGCGACCTCGGGCAACACGGGCAGGAGTTGGCTCGGATAGAGGGCCGAACCGCCGCGCAGACAGTTGGCGATGACCGCATTGAAGCCGCCGCCCGCGAGCGCCGACATGGCCTGCTCCCAGCCGCCGGGATAGCCGCCGGTGCCACTGTGCTCCCACCAGGCACGGAACTCGCCAGGGCGCGAGCGCTGGGCGAGCAGGTAGGCCGCCTCGAGGTCGCGATTGCGGCGCAGGCCCGCGTCGGCGGCCGCGAGGCCCTCGCCGGCCTGGAGCGCGCTGGCGATGTCGGCCTCGCACCCGCTTGCCGCGGCGAGGGCGACACGGGCCTGCTCCCGGCGCTTGGCATCGGGGCTGTGTGACGCCACCCAGTCCGGCAACTGCCCGCGGCTGAGATGGCCGATCTGCACTGCGGACTCCGCCGCCGCCTGACCCGCAGCCAGGCCGACTTCAGGAGCAACATGGCTGAGCAGCGCCAGCACCAAGCGCCCGTTGTCAAGCCCATCGCCTGCCGCCAGCGTGGCGCCGACAAAGACGCCCGCCGGCGCCAGCAACACGGCGGCGGCGCCAGCCCGGTCGCGGCCCTCGGCATCGCACCAGCGCCCCAAGACCGTGGCCCCGCCGTCGACCGGCTCAACGGCGGTCACCGCCGACAGACTCAAGGCCAGGATCTCGGGTAAACCCTTCACCGCGCCAGCGCTGCAGCGGATCTGCCGAGGCTCTGCCGTATCCGTGTTGCTCGCGTCGGTCGTAACGCGGAGGTGGAGCAGCTCGGCCAGCGGCGGCGGCAGGTAGCGGAAGACGATGAGCTTGCCGCCCGCCTGCACGCACCCGGCCAGCTTCTGGCAGGTGGCCGCGGCGAGATTCGGGTTGCAGGCCAGAATGAAGACGGCGGGCTCGCCGGCGGGGTCGCGCTGAAACTCGGCCTCACGCAGGACCCGCACTCGAGTGCCGTAGCCGCGCAGCAGCTCCTCGACGTACTCTTCGGTGGAGTTGCGCGTATCGGCCTTGAGCAGCACGACCCGGTCCCGCCACGCCGTCAGGTTGTCCACCAGACAATAGCTGTCAACCGCCGCCCCCCGCCAGGCCGAGAGGCGGATGCCCGTGATGTCGTGCCAGCCGGCGGGCTTGTCCTCCGGGCTGAACGCGGCCTTGGCGACGTCCACCGTCTGCCACTCGCGGCCGTTGGTGTTGCACTGGGTGTAGAACCAGCCATCGCCGCTGCGCAGGTACAGGATGAAGACGCGCAGCGCGGCGGGCACCGGCGTGCGCAACTGGAAGCTCAGCCGGTTGTAGGGCGTGAGGTCCCACTTTCCCACCCGGTCGTAGACGGCGCGCCGGTCATTCTGCTGAAAGTCACAGACCAGCTTCAGCGCCGTACCGTTATCGTGCGCTTCCAGGTCCGCCGGCTGCGACTTCTCCGCCGGCTTCCAGGCGGCTCGGGCCGCGGCTACGTCAGGGTAATCAAAGCGGTCCAGGGCCAGCTCTTCGGCGGCCAGTGGCAAGACCAGCGCGGCGAGCAGTCCAGTGACGGAAAGCAGACGGGCCATCACCATTCCCTCCAGTCGGTTTCTTCCCGCGCCAGCCAGTCGCCCCAACCTGCCGCGGAGCGAGGTTCTCACGGCAGGTGCTCCAGGTCGTCAAGGTCCTTGTGCCGAGCGCTGGCACGCTTATTGATCTTGAGGTCGCCAAGATCGATGAGGTACTCGACCTTCTCATCTTCGAGCAACTTCAAGAACTCGCTGAAATCGCGGGGGAGTGGAATAGTAGCCATACACAATCCGTCGGTTGGTCTCGATCGCCGCCAACCGTTCCAAGGGTGTCTTTGACCACCAGTACCGGTCGTCGTCGCTATCCCGCAGGTCCGTGACGGTCAGCGCCGTGCGCTCGACGCGCAGCTCATCGGAGTCCGTTCTCATGCGGTTACCATAGTCCCCGACCGGCTGAAATCCGAGTGACCGAGTGACGGGCGCATGGCAGCTCCGTAGGGGTTTGCTGGTATGAGAACCGCAGAAGGTCGAATGACCAAAGACCCATGACGAATGGCAGAATCACCGACACGGCAACCGCGGTTCTCATTCCGCTATGTCCAGCCCCGAACCCTGAATCCTTGTGTGAGACTTGCCGCAACCTCGTAGGACCTGAGTAGTCACCACCTACGGAACTGACCTGCGCCCCCGAGTGACCGATGCGCTTGACCCAGCGGATCCCTCGGCCTATGCTGTGCGGCTGGGGTTGGGTGAGGACTGGACCACGAAGGAGTGCCGCACATGCTGCCGAGAGAACGCATCTTTGCCGCCCTCGACCACCGCGAGCCGGACCGGGTTCCCTGGGGCGAGCACTCGATTGACTACAACGTCTACGAGGACATCCTCGGCCGACCCACCCTGGTCCAGGCCAAAATGCGTGAGACCCAAGCCTACTGGGACGGTCGCCGCGACGAGATCGTGGAAGGCTACAAGCGCGACCGCCTTGACCTGGTGCGCGCCTTGGAGATGGACATCGTCTTCGTCGGCCAGGTCCCGCCGCGGGGCTACCACCCCAAGGCGATGGCGAAGGTTGACCACGAGACCTACCGCGACGACGGCGGCAACCTCTACCAGGTCTCCTCCACAACCCATGACCTGATGCCCTACAAGCGCAACACCCAGAACTACACGCCGCCCACACTCGAGGGTATCCAGGCGCAGATCGACCGCCTCGACCAGACCCCACCCGGCGACCCGAAGGGCTCCGAGTGGGACCTGGTGCGGCACGCCGTCAAAGAGATGAAGGACACGCATTTCATCATGCTGTTGTGCGGTGACCTTGTCTTCCCGGGGTTCGGCGCCACCGAGGAGGATTTCTGGATGAGTATGCTGCTCGAACCCGAGATCTGTTGCAAGCTCGGCGAGCTGCGCGGCAAGCAGATGCTGCGCGAGGTCCGCTTGCAGGCGCAACTTGGGGTCGACGGCATCATGCCCTGCGGCGACCTGGGCAGCAGCACCGGCCTGCTGGCCAGCCCGGAAATCTACCGAGAACGCGTCCGCCCCTGGCACCAGGCACATGTGGCCGAAGCCCACCGGCTCGGCCTGAAGGTGCTCAAGCACTGCTGCGGGCACGTCTGGCCGATCATCGACGACCTGGCCGAAATCTACGATGCCTACGAAGCCATTCAGGCCAGCGGCGGCATGGACATCCGCTGCCTCAAGGAGCGCGTGGGCGACCAGATCTGCCTCTGGGGCGGCATCTGGCACGAGCACCTCATCATGGGCACGCCGACCGACATCCGGGCCGACGCCCGCTACGCCTTCTCCCACGCGGCCCCCGGTGGCGGCTACATCATGGGCTCCAGCCACTCCCTCGCGGTCGGCGCCAAGCGGGAGAACCTGCTGGAGATGAAACGCTGCCGCGACCAGTGCGGCGTCTACCCCATCGACCCGCGCTGCTTCGACCGCTGAAAGCCCTGCCATCCCTCGGCGCTGCCCCCGGTGCAGCCAGGGCGGACCGCCGACTCGGAAGATACCGCGATCCGCCGTGGCGGACCCGGAACGGGCTGGGCATCGCGGGCTCCCGGAGGCAAGCGGGGGTCATGGCAGACGCCTGGCAGATCCAGCGGGGGCCTCTTTCCCAAGAACCGCCCTGACCGCCGTGCCACAGCGCTGGCGCCGACGGGTGTAGCGTGGCACCGTCGCGGCAGCCGGAGGATTTACCGTCTCCAAGTCCGAGACGAACGCCGCCGCTGGCCATACCCCACGGCGACGGGCCGACGGCGCCTTGCCGGGCTCCATGGACTCGTCGACTTTGTCCATGATCGATGTCGGACGTGAGCATCACCGGCGAGAGACACTGCAGAGCGAGGTACGAGCGGCGGGCTGTTTCCCGTCCGAGTGAATGCACTGGTTCGGATCAGATCCGTGTTTTCCAGTGGTCCGGATCGCGTTTGAAGTGAATCACCGCGATGACTTGGATCTCGTCCGCTCCCTCCCGGAACACGACGCCGAAGGGGAACCGATCCACACAGCACCGGTGCAGATTACCTTCGAGACGCTGGAAGGTGGACGGGAAAAGAGAGGCACGCCGCGTGGTAGCGTTCACAGCGTCCAGGAAGCGCTTCCCCAGCCCTTCCTGCTCCGCCTCATAGTACTTCGCCGAGGCAACCATCTCAATCTGGGCTTGTGGGTGGAACCGGATGCCTCTCATCCCAAGGCCTCAAACGCCTGCAGAAAAGCCCTATCACCGGGAATCAGCCCGACTTCTCCCCGGTCGATCTGCTCACAGCGGCGCTTGATCTCCGCAACCCACTCTGCGGAGAGGGGGAAATCTGGTTCCGCGTCTAGGCTCTCCAAGAGCCTTTCAGCAAGAAATGCCCTCGCCGGATGCGGGAGGTGGAGTGCAGCGCTCAGTACTTGTGCGGCTTCCGTAGTCATAACGTAAGTATCGTGCCTGTTGCTTCGTCAGTCAAGGATCGCCGCGGCACGGGAACGGCAGGACGCGGTCCCGTCCGAACGTCACGGCTGTGCTGACCCGAGGTACGAGGGTCCACACCACCAACGGGTTCGAACTCGATTCCTTTTCTCTCGCCAAGACGCCAAGGTTAGGACTGCCCTGCCGGCAGGCGCGGCGGGGCGTCGCCTATCTGTCCCGCCGGTCCGGGTCCCATCTCCTCCTCGATTCTGCCTATTCCCCGTCTTCCTTTGCGTCTTTGCGAGATCATCATCTTCACCTCTTCGAACGTCACCATTGAGCATCGAGGTGGCCGCCTCGCGGACACCGAGTAGGCTTCGATAGTTGGTTCAGCGTCCATCTGTTGGTCAGGTTTCTTTGATCCGACTCAACCGATAAACAACGTCATTATCCGGGCACATCACATCAACATACCCACGTCCTTGCTCCCATGAGATGTCCTCGGAAAAGCGCATAGCCAGTGAGGCCGGATAGATTGCAGCAAAGGCCCTGGCGCACATGCCTTCCGGGGTGCGTGGCCCGAGGATAAACGTCTGCCCAAGAGTGGAGCATTTGAACTTATTCGTCACAATCTGGACGACCTCACATTTGACCTTGTAGTTTGCCATTTTTCTCGACCTGCGCAATAAGGATGGGCCGTGGTATTCAGCCCCAAAGGGGCGTTTCATACCAGCCCAGGGCAACGCCCTGGGTACCCATCCACAGCGAAGTTTGAGCGCTGCAGGGGCGGACCATGCGACCTCGGCGTGAAGGTAGGGTAGATGGCTGAACCCTTGTATGAGACTTGCAGCA
>CAILKC010000080.1 GCA_903834675.1 uncultured Victivallales bacterium
CCTCCGCCCGCTTACCCCTGACGCTGGCGGCGTTGGGCGTCGTCTACGGCGATATTGGCACGAGTCCGCTCTATGCCTTACGCGTCTGCTTTACGGAGAGCGGGTTACCGGTGACCTCGGGCAACGTCCTGGGAGTCGTGTCGCTGATCATCTGGGCTCTGCTGATCTTGATTACCGGCAAGTATCTGAGCCTGGTGCTGCGCGCCGACAACAAGGGTGAAGGGGGCGTCCTCGCCCTGATGGCATTGGTTCGGCGGGAGATGCCGCCGAGCGGCTGGCGCTATGGGACCGTGGTCACGCTCGGGCTCTTCGGGGCCGCATTGTTGTATGGCGACGGCCTGATCACCCCGGTCATCTCTGTGCTGAGCGCGGTGGAAGGGATTAACGTGGCCACCCCGGTCTTCAAGTCCTACGTACTGCCTGTGGCACTGGTGGTGCTGGCGGGGCTGTTCTGGGTACAGCGCCGGGGCACGCACAGCCTCGGCGCGGTTTTTGGCCGGGTGATGCTGCTGTGGTTTGCCGTCATTGCCGGGCTGGGAGTCGTGCAACTGTGGGCGGATCCGCGGGTGTTGGCGGCGTTCAACCCCATGCACGCGGTGAGCTTCTTCCAGGCGAATCAATGGCGGGCTTTCTTCACCCTAGGCGCGGTGTTTCTCGCCTTGACCGGCGGCGAAGCGCTCTATGCCGACATGGGGCATTTCGGCCGGGGTCCGATGCGGCTCGGATGGTACACCGTCGTCCTGCCAGGGTTGCTGCTGAACTACCTGGGCCAGGCAAGCCTCCTGCTCAGCCGACCGGAGGCCGTGGAGAGTCTGTTCTACCACCTGGCGCCGAAATGGGCGCTCTATCCACTGGTGGGACTGGCGACGGTCGCCACGGTGATCGCCTCCCAGGCGGTTATTTCCGGCACCTTCTCCTTGACCCGCCAGGCCGTGCAGCTCGGCTTCTGCCCACGCCTGGAGATTGTTCACACCTCGGCCAAGACCATCGGGCAAGTCTACCTACCCGTGGTAAACTGGCTGATGTGGGCCGGCACCGTTGCCCTGGTGCTCGGCTTCCGCGAATCCTCCCGCCTGGCCGGCGCCTACGGGATTGCCGTCTCGGCCACCATGCTGATCACCACGGTCATGATGTTCCTGGTCATGCGCTGGCGCTGGGGTTGGAGCCCGCTGGTGGCCATCCTGGTGACGGTGCCATTCCTGGTCGTCGACGGTGCCTTCTTCGCCTCGAACCTCTTTAAGGTTAAGGACGGCGGCTGGGTGCCGTTAATGCTGGCCACGGTCACTCTGGTGGTCACCCTGATCTGGCACCAGGGTCGCAGCATCCTGGCCCGCAAGTTCGCCGACGAAAGCATTTCCGTCGAGCATTTCCTGGCGTCGGTTACCGCCAAACCCCCGCATCGGGTGGAAGGCACCGCCGTCTATCTCACGGGCAACCGCCAGGGTGTGCCCCGAACCCTCCTGCATAACTTCAAACACAATAAGATCCTGCATAATCACAATGTCTTCCTGACTATTGCTACCGAGGAAGTGCCCTCTGTGCCGGATGCTGAACGCGCCACGGTGGAGACCTTGGGCCTCGGCTTCTACTGGGTGAAGCTGAGCTACGGCTTCTCCCAGGACCCGAATGTGCCGCTCAGTCTCAAGACACTGAACCTGCCGGGGGTTGAACTCGACCCCATGCGCACCACTTTCTTCCTGGGGCGTGAGACCTTGCTGTTTGCCCCGGGTTCGCCCATGCGGCCCTGGCGGAAACGTGTCTTTGCCTTCCTGTCCCGCAACGCCCACGACGCCTCGAAGTACTTCCACATTCCCCCCAACCGCGTCATCGAAGTCGGGATTCAAGTCCAGTTGTGAGGCGCCCGGCCCCGCGGCGGGTGGTGGGTTCGAATCTGAGTTGTGGCGGCGGGCTTGCCAGGAAGGGTGCTCTTCCGCATGAACGTCCTTGGCATTGAGACCAGTTGCGACGAAACCGCGGTGGCCGTCGTGCGGGATGGTCGTGAGGTACTGGCCAACGCCGTGGCCTCGCAAGTGAAGCTGCACGCCGACTATGGCGGCGTGGTGCCAGAGCTAGCGGCTCGTGAGCACCTGACGGCGATGCAACCCGTGGTTGATGCGGCCCTGGCGCAGAGCGGCCTCACCCTGGCGGCGATGGATGCGGTCGCCGTCACCCATGCGCCCGGGCTGGTTCCGGCTCTGTTGGTCGGCTGCGCCTACGCCAAAGGCGTGGCCTTGGCGCTGGGGTGTCCTGTGGTGGGCGTCAACCACTTCCTGGCTCATATCTACGGCTCCTTCTATGGCTGCCTGGACGTGCTGGCGGATCCGGCGGCATTTCCCCTCCTGGCGCTGGTGGTATCGGGGGGCCATACCGCCCTGGTGGCCGTCGACGCCGATGGCCGGGCCCGCAGCGTCGGCACAACCCTGGACGATGCGGCCGGCGAAGCCTATGACAAAGTGGCGAAAATCCTGGGGCTGGGCTACCCCGGCGGACCGCTCATTGACCGCCTCGCCAAGCAGGGCCACCCCAAAGCCTACGCCTTTCCCCGCGGCCTGACCGCCGCCGGCGGGAAACCCCTCGCCCCCGAGAATCGCTTTAACTTCAGCTTCAGCGGCGTCAAGACCGCGCTGCTCTATGCGGTGCGCGACCGGGTTCTGAGCGAGGGTGACCGGGCCGATCTGGCCGCGAGTTTCCAGCAGGCCGTCGTCGATGTACTCGTTCTCAAGACGCTGCGCGCAGCCGCTGAGCTCGGGGCGCCGACGGTGTGCGTCTGCGGCGGGGTGGCCTGCAACAGCCAGCTCCGGCAAGATATGGATACGGCCCTGAGGCAGGCAGGCCGCAGGCTGGTGCTGGCCGAGCCGAAGTACTGCACCGACAATGCCGCCATGGTGGCCGGCCTGGGCTACCACTATCTCCGCCGTGGCTGGCTGCCTGAGGGCGGCTTCCGCGTCTCAGCCCGCCTTGGCGCAGACCTCGGCAAGGTGCCCTTTGCGCCGCTCGTAGAGGAGGGAAAGTGATGGCGACCATTCATGAGCCGGCGCGCGAAACCCCGGTACACGGCGAGTGGGATGTGGTGGTGGCCGGCGGCGGCCTCGGTGGCATCGCGGCGGCGCTCGCGGCCGCGCGGGCCGGCGCCTCGACCCTGCTGGTGGAGCGCAATACCTTCCTCGGCGGAGTCGCCACCGCGGGTATGTGCTGCAGCATCTTCAACTGCTACTACACCAACCGCCACGAACTCGGCCCCGCCGGGATTCCGGTCGAGATTGCCGATCGCCTGGCCGAGGCTACGGGCTATGGCCAGGCCTGGCGCCGACATAAGGGCCACGTCATCTACGACATCGAACGGGCCAAAGCGGTCTTCGAGGACCTGCTTACCCAGGCTGGGGTGACGCTGCTATTGGGGGTCCCGGTCGCGGGGGCGGTTACCGTGGACCGGCAGGTCCGCGGCCTCGTCGTTGAAACCAAGCGCGGGCGCCTGGCGCTGTTGGCGAAGTGCGTGGTCGATGCCACGGGCGATGCCGATGTCGCGGCGAGCGCCGGCTCAGCCCTGGTGGCCCCGGCAAAGGCTCCGGGACATATCCACAGCCTGTGCTTCATGCTCGGCAACGTCGACCCCGACGCCTTCACCGGCTACTTCCGCACCCACCCCGATCAGTACCCCGAACAGATGGACGTCGAGTGGACGCTGGCCGAGGCGCTGGCCCAGTATGCCGAGTGCGGCACCTTCCTCTTTCCTCATGGCGGCGGCATGCAGATGCAGGCCTTCCAGCAGGCCCGCGCCGACGGCGCCCTGCCCGCCACCGTCGGCCGGCACGACACCACCGACGCCTGCCAGATGCACCTGCTGCGGCAGAACCACACCGCGCATGTGATCACGGGCTTCGTCCGTTTCGATGGGCTGGATCCCGACGCCAGCAGCCTCAGCCTGGTGGACGGGCGTCGCATGGCCTTCCAGGTGGCCGAGGTCTACCGTCGTTACATTCCGGGCTTCCAGAATGCCTATGTCGCCGGAGTCGCGGCCAACCTCGGCGTGCGTTTCTCCCGTCGCATCGATGGGCGGAGCCTGTTTACCAAGGCCATGCAGGCACCGGGGGCACGGGTCCCCGACGCCGTCGGCCGCGGCGTCTCCTACCACCACGAGACCCGGCATCCGGGGCCGCAGGCCTGGGGCGTGCAGGTCATGAGCGCTGGCACCTTCGAGGTCCCCCTCAGTTGCCTGATCCCGAAGGACCTGGACGGACTCCTGGCCGGGGCCGGCCGCAGCGCCTCTACTGAGGAATTCTGGCTGCTGCGCGTCATGGTCACCACCATGGTCGTCGGCCAGGGCGCGGGCGTCACCGCAGCCGTTTGCGCCAGGACCGGGACCGTGCCGCGCCAGGTGGACGTGCGGCAGGTCCAGGAAGCGCTACGCGCCCAGGGCGTCAGCGTCTAACGAAAGGGGGCCTGGACTCTGCCGGGAACCCCCAACCGGATGAGGCACTTGAAGGGAAACCCGATGCACAGCCGAACCGCCCTGATCCTTGCCCTCATGACGCCCTTTGCCAGCGCGCTGGCCGCCTCGCCTAACCTCCTGGAGAACAGCGGCTTTGAGTTCTTCAGCGAGCGCGGCGGCAACGCCGACGGCTGGACCACGCAGGTGCCGGTGGGCGGCGCTTGCGACGTCGACACCGCGAACCCTCACTCCGGCCGCGCGGCGCTGCGGCTGCGGGTGCCGGAGGCCGCGCCCGTGGAGTGGTACCAGGCTAACCGCAGCGCGACGCCGATCAAGCGCGGCGCTACCTACACCCTCAGCGCCTGGCTGAAGACGGAGAACGTGCGCGTCGGCGCCGGCGCCTACATCTCCATCAACTACTTTGACGGAAATGGCAAGCGCCTGGGCTGCTTCGACTCGCCGGCGAAACAGACCGGCAGCACCGGCTGGACCTGCCTGACTACCTCCGGGTTGGTGCCTGACGGCACCTCCGAGATGCGAATCATCCTCTGCCTGAATGGGTATGGCATCGCCTGGTTCGATGACGTGCAGGTCGAAGAGGGCAGCGTGCCGACAGCCTATCAGCCGTCGCTGGCGGACGCCGAGCGCGAGACGGGCAGTCGGGAAGAGGCCCGCGCCGCCGCACTCTGGGCCAAGGACCTGCCGCCCCGGCCCGCTGGCCAAGCTCGCATCGCGGTGCTGGATATGTTCGCCTCTGAGCCGCGACCCCCGGCCCCCACGGCCACCTCCTGCCCGTCGGACCCCGCGGTGCTGGTGGAGGCTTTCCGCGCGGCTGGCCATGCCGCCTTCCGCTTGGACCCAGCCCAGGCCGCGAATCCGTCCTTCCTGGAGCCGACGCTCATCGATCTGCTGGTCGTGCCCAGCGGCGACCTCTTCCCGGCGGCGGCGCACCGGGCCCTGATCGAATACCTGCGTCGGGGCGGCGCCTTGCTTTCCATGGGTGGCTACGCCTTCGACCGACCGGTGATCGCGTACGAGGGCGCCTGGCATGACCCGTTGACCCTGCCGATGCCGGCAACGCCTCTGACGCCGGTGTTCGCGGCGGGCAGCGCTGGCTGGAACCCCAGTTCGAACCGGGCGGAGGGGCCGACCTTCCAGGCTATCGAGGGACCGCAGGGGCAACCTGGGATCGAGCTGTCGACCCCGAGCCTCGAGGGCTGGGACACCGTGATCTCGCCCGCGGTGGAGGGGAAGCTGCCGGCGGACTGGTCCGTCACCCGCTTCTGGGCCCGCGGCGATGCCAAGACGCCCAGGGCCTGGATCGAGTGGAGCGAGACGGACGGCTCCCGCTGGCATACGGCCGTGAATCTCACCCCCGAGTGGCAGGAGGTCGTGCTGACCCCGGCGGACTTCACCTACTGGCATGACAACCGCAGCGTCGGCCGGGGTGGGGCCATGGACCGTTTCCAACCGGCGCAGGCAAGCCGGTTCCAGGTTGGCGTGGCCGTTGGCATCGCCGACCGGGGTCAGCCGCACCGCGTCGGGATCGCCGGCGTCAGCGTGCAGGCTGATCCCCTGGCACGCCTGCGCTTGCCGGCGCCCCGCCTCAACACCCGCTGGGCGCGCATTCGCGACGCCATGTGGCCCGAACCCGAGCAACTCGGCGTCTTTGACCCGAGCTTTCTCCTGCGGGACGTGGCCCAGACCCGCCCTGCCCCCGGCCAGGCCGTGGTGGCGGACTTTGCCCTGAAGGCCCCACTCACCGGCTATTCGGCCACGGCCATGCTGGGCCTGAACGGGCACGGCTTCGGGCCGAACCGGGCGCGCTGGGTGCCGCTGCTGGAATGCGCCGACCGGTTCGGTCGGTCACGCGGCCAGGCGGGCGCCATCGTACACCACTTCTCGGGCACCTTCGCGGGCTCCTCCTGGGCCGTCTTCGGGGTGGCAAACCAGGACCTCTTCGCCGCGGGAAGCCCGGCCCTCAGCCAGGTATTGCTACCGGTGACGGAGACCCTCCTCCGTCGGCTCTACCTGCATGAAACCGATACCGGCTACGCCTGTTACCGCCGGGGCGAGAGCCTCGTGTTCCGCACCCGCGTCAGCGACTTCGGCCCGCTGGCGCAAGCCGCGGAAGTGCGCTTTGTCATCACTGCAGACGGTGGCACCGCCCCGGTCGCGACGCTGACCCGCGCCGTCACCCTCAAGCCTGGCGCCACGGTCGAGGTCGAGGCGGACTGGGCTCCGCCCGAGCCTGCCGCTGATCTGTACCGCGTCACCGCCGAACTCTGGGTCGGCGACCGCCGCCTCGACCTCGAGGAGACCGCCGTGGTCGTCTGGAGCCCCGAGCTGATCGCCAAAGGACCCATCCTGCGGCAGGATGGCACCCGTTTTCGGCTCGATGGCACGCCGCAGTTCCTCATGGGCTGCCAGACCTACTGGGGGCAGAATGGCTCGGTGACCGCGCGCTCACCGCTGGCCTTCGACCGCGACTTCCGCCAGATGCGCGATGCCGGCCTGCGCTGGACCCGCTGCTTCATCCCCTTCAAGAGCGAGACCGACAAGCGCATCAGCGACGCCATCGTGCAACTGGCGCAGAAGCACGGCATCGCGCTCTACCACACCCCCAACCTCACCAACAGCGCCGATCCCGCCGAACTGGGGCGCCAGCAGGCCACCTCCCGCGAGATCGCCGAGCGCTATCGGGGCGTGCCCGGCCTGGCCGTGGACATCTGCAATGAGCCGTCCTTCAGCGCCACTGACGCTGGGCTGCTGAAGCTCTGCGGCGGTGCCGGCAAGACCTCCGGCACCTGGCAGGACGCCGAGGTGAGCGCCTTCTGGCGGTGCATGACCAACGCCCAGCGCGCCTGGGCCGCAACCAACGCTGCCGCTCTCCACGAGGGCGATGCAGGCCGCCTGGCCTCGGTGGGCTGGAGCCAGGGTTGGGCCGGCGGGGCCTCGATGAAGGACCCCATCCTGGCCTCGCTCGCTCTGGATTTCACCGACCGCCACTACTACGGCCGGGCCCCCGGCTTCGCGGCTGAGCTCAAGGATGTCGACCTGCGTCTGCTGGGTAAGCCGCTAGTGCTGGGCGAGTGCGGCGCCAAGAACCACCCGACCTTCCGGGCCGTGGACCCCTGGGGCATGGGCGACGATGACGCCTCCTTCGACCAACGTTTTCTCTACCAGGCCCACCACGCTCTCGGTCTGGGGGCGGCGGCCATGTCCTCCTGGCACTGGCGCGACCCGATGGAAGGGATTTTTCCCTGCGGCCTGGTGCAATCGAGCCAGGTGCCGCGGCCCACGGCGCTACTCTACCGGGCCATGGCCCTGGCCTTTGGCCGCTTCCGCCCCGCCAGCGCCACGCCCGCCGTCTGCCTGGTGTTGCCCGACGCCGGCCGCCAGAGCGGTCAGCGCGACACCGTCATCCGCGCCTTTCACCGTGCCAGCGATCTGCTGGTGGCGGCACGGGTGGACTTTGGCCTGCTGCCGGATAGCGCTCTGGACCGCCTGCCGGCCCAGGTGAAGGCGGTCCTCTATCCGCTGCCACTGGACCCGTCTGACCAGGTGATCGAGCGTTTGATCGCCTTCGTCAACGCCGGCGGCACGCTCTACCTCTCCGGCGACCTCTCCTACGATGAGACGCGGAAGCCTACGAAGCGCGAACGCCTGACCCGTCTCTGTGGCGTCGCGGTCGAGGGCGAGGCGCTGGCGGCGCCGTTGGCACTGCCGGCGGCCGTCGGCGCCCTGGAACCCGCCACGGGCAGCGGCCTGGTGGCCGGCGAGGCCCGCCCCGGCCTCAAGCTGCGTCTTGCCGGCGCCGAAACCCTCGCCTCCGGCAACGGGGCGCCCGTGGTGACGCGTTTCCGCCTGGGCCGCGGCCAGACCTGGTTCAGCGCCGACCCGATCGAACTGGCGGCGGAGATGAGCGCTGGCCACCTCGCGCTCTACCAAGCCGTCCTCGCGGCGGCGGGAGTGCAGCACTTCGAGGTGACCCCCGACCTCCCCGACCTGCGTGCGTTTCGCCTCGTCGGCGAGCAGAGCGAGGCCTGGGTCTTCTACAACACGGGCGCCGCCGTGGAAGCGCAAGCCGGCGACTGGACCATCGGTCTGGCTAACGGCGGCAGCGGCTTTCTGCTCTTCGGCGCCGATGGCAGCCTGCGGGCGGCCGAGTGTCAGGGCCTGCTCCGGCGCGGCGCCACCGAGGTCCTGCGGGTAAGCGGCCATGCCTTCGTGCTGGCTGAGGACGACCGTGACCTGGCGCAGTCAAGCCGACTGCTCGTTTTGCCACTGAGCGCGGGCCAGGTCGACATCCGCACGACCCAGACCGCGGCACCCAGAGCCGAACTCGGTGAGACCCGCGACGGCCAGTGGCGCACCCTGGCCCCGGCGCCGACGACTCTCGCCGGAGGCCGCGTGTCCATCACCATCGACCCGCAGACCTCCCGGGAGCTGATCCGCGTAGGCTGGTGAATCCCAGCCCCAGTCCGAACCGGCCAGCACGCGGCGTCAGCGCGGGAACCAGATTCCCACGCTCAACCGTTGGTCCATCGCGACCGGGACACCCTCGGCGTGCGCCCAGGAGCCGGGTTGAGTGAAGGTCGTCGGCGTAAGGTCCGAAGTGCAACGCCGGCCGTCGGAGAGTTCGAGGCTGATCCAGAAGCGCCGCACGCTGTAGTAGTCCTGACGCGAGTTGTCGATTTCGAAGGTGTTCCACCAGCGCAGCGAGCGGATGGCCTCTGGGGTCAGCGCGACGCTGACCGGCGCGGAGAACACGCCTTCGGTCTCGCGCCCGCCGGCCGCTGCCATAGCCCCTACGACGATGCCGTTGAGGATGGCCACCGTGCCGTGTTCGCCCGTGCCGCTTAGCCCCTTGCCCTCGTAGAATAGCTGCCCCGCTGTGGCACTCCGCAACTGCTCCAGGGTCAGGCCGGGAACGGGACTCGGCCCAGGCTCGCGCCGGAACGGCGCCGCGCTGTCCGTCAGAGTCCGTACCAGGCGTGGTTCCAGGGTCTCCAGCCGCAGGTCGCCCCAGGCGGCCCAGTCGCCGGAGGTGTTGTCGGCCAGTCCATCGTCAGCGATCAGCTTGAGGGCTATCGTCTGACCCGCCCAGCGCGTCAAGTCCGCCTCGAGAGCCTGCCAAAGGTGCTCGGTTACCGTCTGCGTCGCCACCGCGGTTTCCTGTCCATCGGCCGTGACCACGCAGACCCGGTAGAGGATGCCGTCGCCCAGGAAGCTGCCGTCCAACTTGCCCACGAAGGCCCTGAAGGCCGTGGGAACGTCGCCAGGCAGCGCTACGCCCTCGTACAGGGCGAAGCTGTAGCCGTACGCCCCGTCCATCCAGGGCGGATGCATGAAGAGCCCTTCCCGGATCACGTCGCCGCAACTGAGTTCCACCCGCACGTTCACTTGCGCCCCGGTGCTGCCCAGGGAGAAAGTCTCGGCGCCGCTACCGCTGCGGAGGCCGGAGCGGAAGCTCTTCGGCAGGCTGAGCGGCACGTAGCCCAGGCGCGTCTCCAGACCCCACTCGCGACTCAGGCTCAACTCCCCTGCCCTCACGTTCACGGTCAGCACCCGCGCCTCCTCGTCCGTGGGCTTGCCGAGGTCGAGGGCGACGTCGGTCACCTTGCCGGATTCCAGCCTGCACTCGGCCTGCACCCCGGCCCCAGACACGGTCGTCGGCTGAGACCCGGGCAGATTCGAGCGCAACGTCACCCGCAGCACCTCGCCAGCCAGTGCCGCCGTAACCTCCGCCAGCGGTGCTACCCAGAAATCGATCCAGGCCCCCTCGGCCGGCTGCCACAAGCGCGTTCCGGGAACCGCGTCGGCCGGGACACTGAAGCGGTGCTCTTCCCGCCCTCGGAAAGCGATGCTCTCCCCGGGCGCCACCACCAAGCGCTCCGAGACAAGCTCAACCCCGGCCGCCGCCGGACCGGCGCTGAGCCGGTAGCTCAGCGCGCCCGCCACCGGCATCACAAAGGTCAATCCGCGAGCGCGCCGCAACTCGGCAGGACCCAGCTCTTTGCCATCCGCCGCCAGGGCCACGGCCGCTCCCGCCGCCAGCGCAAAACCGCAGTCCGGCGGACCCCACGGGATGACCTCCCAGCCAGCGTCGCTGATCAGGCAGGCAGCCAGGCCGGCACCGCCCGCCTTGGGAAAGCGCACGTCCTGACCGCGACCGTCCAGAAACAGGTACTCCGGCGTCTCGGCGTAGTCGCAGCGCTGCCCTTTCGCCAAGCCGCTGAAGACCGTGATCTGACCGTCGGCGCTCCACCCCGTGTATCCCTGCGGCGGCAGCTCGATGCGCCGGCCCTCGATCTCGGTCACCAGGGGCTCCGAGATGTGCCCATTGGCCGCCGTGATGGTCCCATCGGCGTAGCGGACCACGACCTGGCTGCGCCGAAACACGTCCCGCGCTACGGCCTCAGTGGTGCCCATCTGCCGACCGCCGGAGTCCACGTAGCTGATGCCGGTAGCCGCGACCTGCGTGTAGCGCGCCGCAAGCTGCTGCACCATGTAGTAACTACGCATCGTATTCGCCAGACCACCCTCGAAGACGAGAAACCCCGGATGGCCAAATGCGATCGTGGCGGCCAGAAAGCGGTCCACCGATGCCTGGGCCGCCGCCGGCGTGGCCCCGAGCCCTTGGCGTTTTCCGAAGAACATCTCCAGATTGCCCATGCCAAAGTTGCAGCAGAGGTCGTGCAGTTTGAGCAGGTCAAAGTCCACCAGCCAGGGGTTGTTTGGAAGATCGTAGGCCTGGTCCTGCGCGTAGTTGCCATCCGTCAGGCCGCAGTAGTAGGCGTGCTTGCCGCCTTCAGAATAGACCGGGCCATTCCAGGCCTGCTTCTGCAACAGCATGATCTCGCCATAGGCGTAGAACGTCGCCGCAAAGGTCCCGGCTCCAGGCACCCGCTGGTCACAGTCCACCCGGTGCCACGGAGCCACGGCCGTATGCACGTCGCAATAGGCCGTGCTGAACCGGAACTTTGCCTGGATCTTGGGCGCCAGCTCCGCGCAGTACTCGACTGCCCGGGCCGGCTTGGGCGCATAGCAGCGGGCCCAGGCGCCCACAAGCTGGCTCTGGCTGTCCCGCGCAATCAGGTCCGTCGACCAATACTCGTTGACTGGCGAGAAGTCGGTGTAGTTGTTATAGGGGCCGTAGACGAAGCCCAGTTCGTCCTGCATGAAGCGGGCATAGCGGAACTGGCCCTCGTCGCCGCCTTTGCCGGGCGCGGTCCGGGTTCTGAAGGTGAAACTCTCGCCGCCGTCGCGCCAGCCGGTCTCATGGTCGGTGACGATGACATGCCGCATGCCGTGGCGGTAGACATTGCGCCAGTGGCGTTTGTCGCCCTCCCGATCGTTGGCGCCGTGCGCGTTCCACACCCCTTTGCCGGTCACCTGCTTCCAGCCCGACGCCGGGTTCGCCACCGTGGGCAGAGCCTCTTCAAAGCGCGGCGTTACGGTCACGAAGAAGCGCTCATAGCAGTCGTTGCGCTGGCCGTTCGTGAGCTTGAGGTAACGCACCCCGCCTTGGTAGGCCGCGCCGCTGCCCTCGACCGCATTCTCGGCCCATGGGGTGCTGCCGTTCGAGCGATACCAGTCGGTGTGACCCGCCAGAAACAGGGGCGCCTCGGGCGGCCCGGAGACCACCAGGCTCGGCCGCGAGCCACCGTAGTCGTAGTACGGCAGGCCAACCAGGCGGGGCTTCTCCAAGCCCTCGGCACGACCGTAGCGCACTTCGCTGACCAGCCCGCCCCGACAGGCGGTGTCCAGCACCAGCGTCTTGCCCCACAGGCGGAAGGTGTAGCTCACCGCCGCCGTCTGCTCTCCTGCCGCCGCCTGCCAGGCCGCGCTCACGGCGCCCTCGGCAAGCTCCACCCGCTGGACCGTCAGCTTCTCCGGCGGAATGGGTTCCCCGTTGGCGCCAACCAGACGAACGCCGCCACCTGCCAGGGGACGGAAAACACCACCCCTGCCCTGCCACTGCGCCGTCAGATCGCTCCACGTCCCGGTGGCCGGTTCGTAACGGTAGGTCAGCACGCCGTCGTCACCCTTATACTCGAACAGGAACGCGGCGCCCTCCTGGCGCACCGTGCTGGTCGACGCCATGGCAAGATTGGTCGGCAGAATCGTCTCGGGCCGGGTCGGAAAAGGCAGCACGCCGGGGCCGGTGTTGGTGCCGCTTCCCTGTCCGGGGAACATCGAAACCCCGCGCTGCGGACGCGGCTGGAAGGTCAGCGGCGCCATCTCCTCCTTGAACACCGCGAGATTGTCGAAGTACAGCACCCGGTCTTCGCGGTTGCGGCCATTCTGAATCTCGATACCGCTGAAGCTGGCGCCTGTTTGCAGGGCCGCGAGTTGCTCCGGCTGCGGTCGGCGTTGGCAGAGGAACCACTCGCGCCAGCACACGGTCCACAGTGGCACGCCAATCTCCTTGCCGTCAGCGCTGCGCAGAAGGATACGCACCGCGACCTGGGGCGTGGTCTTGTCCGCCACCCAGGCCCAGTTGTTGCCGTAAACCCAGCAGCTCAGCGCGTCGAACTCGCCAGGAATCGGCATCGGTTGCGGCGGCCGGAGGCGCACCAGCGGATTCGGCCCCGTAGCCCGGTAGGTCAGCTTACCGACCGCCTCGCCCCAGATCTGCTGTTCGCGCGTCGCCTCAAAACTGGCCACGGCACTCTCGGTCTCCACCGTCCAGCCGGTGAGGGTTTCAAAGTCCACCAGCGGCGGGCGGGCGTCCTGCGTGCGGCCAGCCCAGTCCAGTTCATAGGGCCGCACCCCCACGACCGCCGCGCCCCAGCCCGGAACGCAGGCCGCCAGCAGCCCCAGCCATGACACCCATGCGCCTCTCATCGGACCTCCTCCGGTTCTTGCGGCTTCCTGAATCTCATCCGCGCCCCGCGACGGCAGCGCCCGTTGCCGAAACGGCAGCCTGCCGGGGTGCAGTCTCACGGCACCCGATAGATCGGGTTGGGCAACCTGATGGTCCGCTCCGCATGGCCGCCCTGCAGATCGCTGTCCTGGTCGCCGATAGTGAAGAGGATGCGATAACCACGCCCCTCGATCTGCTCTCGGCAGGCCGTCTTGAAGGGCGTCACCGAGGGCTCCTGGTGGGCATCCGGTTTCAGCATCACCTCTGTCCACTCCGCGTAGCCCGCCGCACGCAGACTCGCTTCGGTAGCCGCCCGGAGCGCTTCGCGGCGGCCGGTCACAAAGAACAGCGCAACCCCCTTTGCCCGAGCCGCCTCACACGCCTCGAGCACCGGACGGATCGGGACGGCATGCTGCTGCTGTTGCCACTCGCGCCAGGCCGGGGTGTAGTGACCGAAGCCCATGCTCTTCTGGTACTCATAGGTCGAGAGCGCCGTCTCATCGATGTCCAGAACCAGCGCCAGCTTGGCGCTAGCCTCCGAAGGCAGCGCGGCCAGTTCTCGCAGCACAGGTCTGAGGGCTTTGCGCAGATCGCGCTGATAGCCCTCGCCCTCCATGTACGCGGCCACCTGCAGTTTGACCGATGGCAGATCCGGCGGCCCCCGCAGACGAGCACAGCCACAGAACGCCAGGATAGCCGCCAGCAGCCCGGCGGACAGGGCGCGTCGTATCGTCATCGTGCGTTCGACTCCAATGTTTGATTCGACTCTCGAGCTCCCGCGGGGCGCATGGCAGTTTTGCGACCTGTGAAATAAGGATGGGCCGTGGTATTCAGCCCCAAAGGGGCGTTTCGGGCGCCCAGGGCAACGCCCTGGGTACCCGTCCACACCGAAGATTGAGCCCTGAAGGGGCGGACCATGCGACCTCGACACGAAGGTAGGGCAGATGGCTCGCCCCTACAGGGCTCAAACCCATAACCATCCTATTCCCAGGGCGTTGCCCTGGGCTGGTATGGCAGCGCGCCTTCAGCGCTTCAGACGGACTCTCATATTGCACAGGTCGACTCTTGTATGAGACTTGACCGCGAGCTTCGCTCTGTCCCGCCACCGCCCAAGGGCTCGGCTGGAGGGCAAGAGCAGTCCTGCCGCCCGGCAGGACGCATCGCCTGCGCCCGCTCCCGCGCTCCCCGGTAGCGCCAGGCCCAGGCGCAAGCTACAGTCCCACATGACCTCCGCCAAGACCAGTGCGGCCCCCGCCACCCCAGGCGCCGAAGAGCGCCGACAGCTCCTTACCATGAGCGCTGAGGAACTGCTGCGCCAGTGCCGCGTCGATGTCTTTAGGGGCCCCGGCCCCGGCGGCCAGAAGCGCAATCGCACCTCCAGCGCCGTCCGCCTCACTCACACCCGAAGAGGCGTCAGCGCCGCCTGCGACGAGACGCGCTCACAGCATACCAACCGCGAGATCGCCGTACGCAAACTCCGTCACGAGATCGCTCTGCGCTGTCGCTGCCTCCCCCCGCCACCCTACGCGGGCCCCTGGGCCCCGGGGGCCAAGTCCGCCGACTACCCCGTCTGGCTGGCGGCGGTGCTCGATCAACTTGACCAGCACCAGTACCGGCTGGCGGAGGCCGCCGCCGCCCTCGACGTCAGCACCGGGCGTCTGGTGCGCGACCTGGCCTCCGATACCGCCCTCTGGCAGGCCGTCAACGCCGGCCGTACGCGCTGCGGCCACGGCGTCTTGCATCATCCCTGAGCCCACCCGGCCCAGGCTGAGTGTACCGCCCGCGGCGGCCGCCATGCCTCACTTGCCGTGGTCCACCGTGGCAAAGAAGCGGTCCAGGACGAAGGCGAGGTCCCGGCCCAGGCCCAGCCAGTCGTCCGGCATCGGCGTGCGATTCAACCCCGCGGCCCAGCAGGCCCGCAGTTCATAGATCAATGCGTCGATGCCATACTGCTCGCACAGGCCTTCGCCAAAGGTCCCCGAATTGACGAAGCCCGCGGCCGCCCGCCCTTCCCGGAACCAGGTCAGGTCGCGCAGCAGTCCCTCAAAGAGGTCCATCCGGCGGGCATGGCCCTCCCCTTCGCGCCCGGGGTGCGAGAAGTGCAGGTTGCCCCCATCGTCGTTGTGCAGACAGATGGCCAGCCGGGGCAGGCGCCCCAGGCGTTGCTGCTGCGCCAGCCAGGCATCCAGGCAGGCATTCTCTGGACAAAGCACCGGATCATGAGGCTGGTTGGCGAACCAGCCCCGGTTCAGGTCCATGCCGGTGACCGTAAAGCGCGACAGCCCGCGGGCCACCCCATCCTTGTTGGCCATCGGCATGATGCAGACACACAGCCGCCGCCGCAGATCGGCTGCCGCGGGCGACACCAGAAACCGCATCAGCCCTTCCAACAGCCAACTTCCACCCGTCTCCCAGGGGTGCGCCCGACCGCGGAACAGAACCCGCCCCGGCGCCTCCGGCGCGCCAATCTCCACCATCTCCAGGGGGCGTCCTTCCACCGTGGCGCCCAGCTGGTAGATCCGCACCTCCGGGCCGCCTTGAAGCTGCGCCAAGGTCGCCTGCAAATCGCTGTCGTTGTAGGGCACCAAGTGGGCGACGTGCATGCAGGACCCCTCGATGGGCACGCACAGCTCCTTGACAAAGCCCGCCTCTGTCGACGGACACACCGGCAGCACCCGCCAGGCGCGACCCTCAGCGCTGACCACTGACGTCAGGGGGTCCCGCCGCAGCGCCGGCGCGGGGGTGCCGTTCCAGCAACTCGTCACCGGCCGGAAGCGCAGCCGCAATTGGCCGCCGCGAGCCGCCGGCGACGTATGGATCTTGAAGTTCCACCACGTCATCTGCCGATTCGGGCTCATCCGGGCGTGATCCGCAATCAGGTCAAGGTCCACGATGTCGGCGGCCGACTGTTCCCAGCGCAGAGCCGTGGCATTTTCGAAAAAAGTGTCGATAAACAGCTCCATACGACTCAACTCCTCGTTCGTGTTTGGCACTTGAGGCTGAAGGCGGGACACCCAAAGAAGGTAAAGCGGACGCCGGACAACTGCAAGAAAGAGCGACCCGTGCAATAGGGGACTCCGTCTGGAGCGCTGAATACCTCGGCTCACCCTTGTTGCACAGGTCGAAAAAGAAGGTTGCCTCACTCCCCGCAACGGTCAGCGGTTACCGGCACTGGGTTAATAAGTTTTCATGCGGGATCCAGAGTGCGTTACGGATAGCGCGCTAGAGTTCCTCATTTGTTAGTGTATCCAAGCGGATGGCCGGTTGGCTCGCTGCGGCGGCTCCGTCCGGTTCGCGCCGAGGGGCGGCGGCCGAGGACAAGGCCAGTTCAGTGAGCCAGGCGCTACTCGGTTCGCAGCCTACGGAGACTCATGGGCATGGTTCCCAGATTGGATAAAGCCTGCCGTCAGCGCTACGGCGGCGTGCTGGTTTGCGCCCTTTTCTTCCTGGTGATCTCCTGCATCACCCGACTTGCCCTGCTGCTCAAGACCGGCAGCGCCGCGGACACCGGCCTGGCCTCACTTGCGGTGGTTTTCGCCGTGGGGCTGTTCTTCGATCTGGTGGCGCTGTCCTACGCCGTCATTCCCTTGGTGCTGTACGTCATGCTGATGCCAGAGGTGCTGTTGCGGCGGCGTTTTCAGCGCTGGCTGCTGTGCGGCGGCTTCGGCGTCGCGGTCTTCGTCCTGCTGTTCATCAGCGCCAGCGAGTGGTTCTTCTGGGACGAGTTCGGGGTACGCTTCAACTTCATTGCGGTCGACTACCTGATCTATACGAATGAGGTCATCGGCAACATCCGGGAGTCCTATCCGCTGCCCTTGATCCTGGGCGGGTTGCTGGCGCTGACCGTGGCGCTGGTTTGGCCGCTGGCGCGGCGGGGGTACCTGACCTCGTGGTTGGGTGCCAAGATGCCCGTGCGGCGGCGGCCGCTTCTCGGGGGACTGATACTGCTGGCGCCGGCGCTCTCCTTCGTGGCGGTCGACAGTCGCCTGCTGCCCGACTTGGGCAACGCCTACAACCGCGAGCTGGCCCAGAATGGCCCCTACGCCTTCGGCGCGGCCTTCAGGAATAATTCGCTCAACTACGAGGATTTCTACGAGACACTCGAGACGCGCCAAGCGTTCGCCGCGGCGCGGAAGCTGCTGGCCACGGACAACACGACCTTCCTCTCGGATGCACCCCTTGACCTGACTCGCCAGATCACCGCCAGCGGGCCGGAGAAGCGCTGGAACGTCATCCAGATCACGGTGGAAAGCCTCAGCGCCAGCTTCTTCGGGACCTTGGGCAACGGCGGCCTGACGCCACAGCTCGACCGGTTGCTCGGGGAGTCGATCGCGTTCACGAACTTCTACGCCACCGGCACCCGCACGGTCCGGGGCATGGAGGCGTTGACGCTCTCCGTACCGCCCACACCCGGCCATTCGATGGTCCGCCGGCCGGACAACGAGAACCTGTTCACGCTGGGGTCACTGTTCCAGTCACGGGGCTACGACACGACCTTCCTCTACAGCGGCCACGGCTACTTTGATAACATGAATTACTTCTTCAGCCACAACGGCTTCCGCGTGGTGGATCGAGCCAGTCAGCCGAGCGAGGCCATCACCTTTGCCAACATCTGGGGAGCCTGCGACGAGGATCTCTACCGTTGGGTGATGACGGAAGCGGACCGCTCCTATGCGGATGGGAAGCCCTTTTTCCATTTCGTCATGACCACCTCCAACCACCGTCCGTATACCTTCCCGGAGGGCAAGGTCGATTCTCCGCAAGGACATCGCAGCGGGGCCGTGCTGTACACGGACTACGCCATCGCCGACTTCCTGCAGCGCGCCCGTGCCAAGCCCTGGTTTGCCAATACCGTGTTTGTGATTGTCGCCGATCACTGCGCTAACAGTGCCGGCAGGACCGAGCTGCCGCTGCGGAAGTACCAGATCCCGCTGATCATCTATAACCCCGAACTGTTCAGTCCCCGCCGGGTCGACACGCCGTGTTCGCAGATGGACTACGCGCCGACCCTGCTAGGCCTGCTGAATTGGACCTACAAGAGCCGTTTTTTCGGCCGGGACGTCCTGCGCTTGAACGCTGAGGACGGCCGGGTCCTGCTCGGCAACTTCCAGGCGCTGGGGTATCTGCGGGAGGACCTGCTGACGGTGCTGAAGCCAGTCCGCCGGCACTCGGCCTACCAGATCACGCCGGGGACCCTGGAGGCAGTGCGTGGCGACGTGCTGCCTGCCAAGTTGAATGAGGCGATCGCCTACTATCAGACCGCCGGCTATCTTCTCGATCGGCATCTCTATGGGAAGTTGGATGAACCGTAACCGAGCCCTTCTGCTGACCGGCCTGCTGCTGCTGCTGACCCTGGTGGTGTTTGAGACGACCGGGTTAGACCTGGCGGTGCAGGACTGTTTCTACGACTCGGCGCGTGGTTGGCTGGTGGACCGCCGGGCGCCCCTGCCGGAGTTCTTTTTCTACGCTGGCCCCAAACTGGCCTTTGCCGTGTTCATCGCCGTGTTACTCGGCTGTCTCGTGGTTCCCATCGCCTGGTTTCCGCGGCGGCCGTTCTCCCGGCGCGTGGCGGCATTCTTGCTGGTATGCGTCGGCCTGGTGCCGGGTACGGTGGGCCTGCTGAAGGCGACGACGGGGGTCTTCTTCCCCTACCAGGTCGAGCGCTACGGCGGCAAGCAGCCGTACCGCAATCTCGTGCAGTCCATACCCTATGTGGCGGGACGAGCCCGGGGGCGGGGCTTTCCCGCGGGTCATGCCAGCGGTGGCTTTGCGCTGATGGGCCTGTACTTCGCCTGGCAGAACCGACGGGGGCGATGGCTCGGTTTAGCCAGCGGTTTGGTCCTGGGCTGGACGCTCGGGCTCTACCAGATGCTCAGAGGCGCTCACTACCTCAGCCATACGGTCGTGACCATGATCCTTGCCTGGCTGATCATCCTGCTTCTGGCCAGGCTGTTCCGACTCGATATGCCCGCTGTCGCGGCGCCTGTCACCCCGAGCGGGGCGGATACCTAACGCCCCGCCAATCCGTCCCCGGAGAGCTGGCATGGTCAGCCGTGGGGCGCGCTTCAAGCGCGTCAATGTTGAGATCACCAACCTCTGCAATCTGCGCTGCTCCTTCTGCGCGGTGTCGTCACGTCCGCCGCAGCGGATGGGGGTAGCGGCCTTCGCGGGGCTCGCTGGGCAGCTCGCAGCCCTGACAGACGAGGTGGTGTTGCATGTCCTGGGCGAGCCCTTGACCCATCCTGACCTGGCCGGTATCCTGGCGGCGGCTGCCGCCGCGGGGCTGCCGGTGCATGTGGTCACCAACGGGGCGCTGCTGGACGCGGAGCGCGCGGGTCTGCTCCTGCAACCCATCGTCCGGCAGGTGAGCGTGTCGCTGCAGAGTGCCGCGGCGGGGGCTCTGCCGGAGGCGGCCCGCGGGCCGTACCTCGACGGCGTCCTGGTGTTCTGCGCCCGCGCCGCCAGCGCGCGCCCCGACCTCTATGTCAACCTGCGCCTCTGGGACGCCAGCGGCCCGCGCGTCGGCATCGAGGATGCGCTCCTGTCGGAGCGCCTGTCACTCCATTTCGAGCGGGACCTGAGCACCCTGCAGGTGGACGTGCGCCGCCGCAAGAATGTGCCCTTGCGGGGACGGCAGTACCTGCACTTCGACACTCGCTTTGAGTGGCCGCGACTGGACCTGCCGGAGGGCAGTGCCAGCGGGACCTGTCACGGTTTGAGCGGGCATTTCGGCATCCTGGTGGACGGCACCGTGGTGCCCTGCTGCCTGGATGTCGATGGCGTCATCGGCCTCGGCAATGCCTACGAGACGCCCCTGCTCGACATCCTAGGGGGCGAACGCGCCCAGCGAATCCGCGAGGGTTTCGCCGCCGGGCGCCGCCTGGAAGCCCTCTGTCAGCGCTGCACGTTTGTGGAACGCTTCCGTCGTGGCGTGCGGGGTCAGGCCGTGGCCTCAATGCAGTAGCAGCGCCGCGGCGAAAGCCGCAGCGGCCACGGCCAGAGTCGGTGGCAGGATCTCACGCAGAACACGCCCCAGCGGCACCTCGAAGTACCCCCCCGACAGCGCCAGACACAGATGCACCGGCGTCACCAGCAGGCCGCAGATCACCCCGCCGAAGCCGAGCACCTCATAGCCCAGATGCGCGTCGGCTCCTTCTCCCATGTAGATCTTCAACAACGGGAAGGTCATGGCGACGCTGGGCATGGTCACGCCAGTCACATAGCCAACCAGGAATGGCAAGCTGAACACCAGGACGGGGACGGGCATGTGCATGAGCCGCAAGTAGTCGGCAATGTCCGCCACCGCGCCCGCCGCATCCAAGTCGAGTTTGTACAGCAGTGCCCCCAAAATAAGCAAGGCGAAATCCCATTCCAGCGAGGATGCGAAAATGCGTCGCCACTGTCCGCGCGGGACTCGGTGGAGTGCCAGGAAACCGAGGGTGGACGCCAGGATGCCGAGTGCCGCCGGCACGCCGAACCCGACGTAGAGCGTCGCCGTCAGGGCGATCGGCCAGAGCGCGTGCAGCAGGTTCGCCAGATGCTGGCGCAGGCGCTGTGGCGGGCCGAGCGTGGCGGGCGTCGCCGCTGCGGCCGGAAACCCCCACACCAGCAGGAACAGCGTGCCGGCCAGCAGTCCGGTCACCGAGAGGACCAGGTTGTGCGCCAGCAGCCGCCCCGGCGATACCTGCAGCATCGCCTGGATCAGCGGCACCGAGGGGAAAAGCGGCCAGACGGTCTCCAGCTGGTGCCGGAAAAAGAAGTTGATGGACGCCTGCCGGACGCGAGCGATGCCGGTGTGGTCCCCGAGGTCGCGAACCATGGGCGCCGAGAGCATGATGCCGCCGGGCGTGGGGAGCATACCCATGATGAACGGGATGGTAGCCAGGGCAGCCCGACGACTGCGGAAGAGGTGTTGCAGGGCGGTGGCCAGGCGCTTCGAAACGCCGGTCTCCTGCATGGCGGTGCCGAGTACGTTCACCAAGAGCACCAAACCGGTGAGGGTAACGAAGAGGAACGGGGTCGTCTCGCCGCTGGGTTTCTTCTGCCATTCGGCCAGAAGCGTGTCCCACCAGAGGCGGGGAGAGACGCCCAGCAACCAGGCCAGGCAGAGCGCCGACAGCAACATGGCGCAACCAATCTTCAGCCGTCGCTGGTGCAGCACGGTAAAGGTGGCCAGCGCCCCCGCCACACACAGCAACGCATAGAGACCTGGATGCATATCACCCGGGCAGCCTGTTCGTACCGTCACCGATCAATGACTCTCGGCAGAAGCCAGACGCCACCGCCCGCTATGCCGCACCGACCAACCCATTTCCCGGAGCGTCTCGTTCAGAATCCCAGGCTGCGCAGGAACTGGCGGTTGTCACGCACCACCGCCGCGATGTCCCGCCGCGGATGATCTTCCTCGACCGCAATCCAGCCCGTGTAGCGCGCCGCCTCGAGCCCGCGCAGGCAGGCGCCGACGTCAAAGCCGCAATTCCCCTCCGACAGATCGCAGAACCGGCTGGTCTTCCAGAACTCCGGCTGATGCCGGTCCCATCCCGCCTGCGGCTTCTCGGTCCAGAAGTTCTTGAGGTGAACGTGTCCGATCTGCTCGGGATAGAGCCGCAGGACCTCCATGGGGTCGCAGTTGGCCGCCTGCAGATGGCCCGTGTCGTAAAGCAGCCACAGACTCGGCAGTCGCTGCAACACCCGCGCACAGTCCGCCGTGGTTTCGAGAATGCAGCCGACGTGGATGTGATGGAAGGGCTTCTGCCCGTACTTCTCAAAGGCCGCGACATGGGGTTCAAGCGCCCGGCAGAGGCCGTCGAGCTCCTCATCCGAGGGCTCATGGCCCGGCTTGCGCCCGGCGGGTACCTCGGCGGCGTCGTTGCCCAATGTCGCGTTGAAGCGGGCCTTGACGAGAGGGTCCGGCGCGCCCACGTTGATCAGATGCAGCCCATACTCGGCCGCCAGGCTGGCCACCTCGACCAGATCCTCGCCGGAGGTGGCGCTGAAGCCCTCGACCCCGTCGTAGCCCGCCGACTTGACGATCTCCATGACGCGGCGACGGTCCTGCACGACCTCGCGCGGCCAGCCACACAGATGCGCAGCGATACGGAATGCCATGGTGAGACGCCCTTTCTCCTGACGCGGTTTGGACTCTGGCCTTCGGCGCCGCTAAGGATACCTTGAGGCGGTCGGTCCGTCAAGCCGTTGGGAGTAGCGGCCGTACGTCCGGACCGTGTCGGCCATGGCCAGGACATTCGCCACGGAGGTTTCCTCCAGGATGGTGTCGTGGCTGGCCCCGGCGATGTAGCCGCCGCCCGGCATCATCAGGTCGAGCACGGCGCGCGTGTCGCGGGCCACGGAGTCCGGCGTGCCCTCAAGCAGAACCCGCTGCGAGTCAATGGCGCCGTTGAAGACCAGTTGCCGACCGAAACGTGCCTTGAGTGCCCGCAGGTCCATGCCGACGCAGCAGGGCTGGACCGCGTGGATGGCGTCCAGCCCGGCATCCACCAGCGCGGGAAGCAGGGGCGCAAAGCCGCCACAACAGTGCATCTGGACCTTTAGCCCATAGCGGTGGCCCAGATCGATGAGACGCCGCAGATGGGGCAGCAAGAAGCGTTCGAAAAGCGCGGGTCCGAGCAGCGGTCCAGTCTGGCTGCCCAGATCGTTGCCGATGAAGAAGATGTCCATCAGGTCAGCCGCCTCGGCGAAGATTCGGCGACTGCTCTCCGCGTAGACGTCGACCAGGTGCTGCAGCAGCGCGTCCACCAAGAGCGGTGCGTCAAGCATGTGCAGACAGAGCGTCTCCATGCCAAAAAGGTCGATGGCATCGTGCCAGAACGGCGACCAGTCACCGCCGAGTACCGCGTAGCGACCGCCCCAGGCCTGGGCCTCCTGGCGCAGACGCGACACGTCTACGCAGGCGGGATCCGGCCACGGGTAATCGTGTATCTCCTGCACGGTCGCGGCCGCCGCCAGCGGATGCGAGATGGGCTGGCCGTAGCCTAGGCCATGGCGGTCGACGCCAAACACGGTCCGGCTGCTGACCCCGGTCGGCAGGTCCAGCGGCGGCAGGCGGTAAGGCGCCTGCAGACGGCGGAAATCATCCCCCAGACGCAGTCGCAGCCCCTCGTCGTCAAGGCGCAGATCGCGGCGGGCCTTGGCCGCGAACTCCGCAGACATGCCAAACCAGAGCGGAACCCGGTCCGGTTCCTGGTGCGCAAAGACCGCCTGCACACGTTCCCGCGATGAATTCAGCGAGGGCGCCATGGAGGGTACTTCACGGGGGGTCAGACCACGGTAATCGGGCTTGCCAGCTCGCCCACGGGCTCCTGCTGGACCACGACCGGGACAATCTTCCAACCGAGCTTGCGGCAGGCCAGGAAGCGCTTGTGGCCCGCGATGACGCGGTAGCGGCCATCCGGGAGCGGGGTGACGATGATGGGCTGCAGCAGACCGCGCTCCTGGATGTTCTGCGCCAGCTTCACGGATTCAGCCTCGTACTCCGGCGTGTTGAGGAACTCCAGGCCTTCCTCGATGACGGCGCTGGCCGGGATTTCGACCATCTGCGTGTCCGAGGCGGGGAGATGGCCACGCATCATGCCATCGGTGCTCTTGCGGAACGAGTAGACGAAGGGGATGGCCCAATCGACCTTAGGATTGCGCTGCACGGCTTTGAAGATGTGTCGGACAATCTCATGGGTGATGCGGGGCCGGTCTTTGGCCATGGTCATGTAGCGCAGGCGCATGAGGATGCCGTAGTCCCACATGTCAGAGCGAATGTAGGGCTTGTCGCCGGTCTCCTTGATGATGCTGGCGGTGACCGCGTAGGCGGCCTCCAGCATCACCTTCTCCGTCGCATCCCAGTCGGAGTCATAGGTGATGCGGATCACGACCTCGTCAAGGATGAAGGCCGCCTGGGCCTTCGGCGTGTAGTTGATGGCCACCTGGTTGAACAGCATGGCGTTGGGGATCAAAATGTCGCGGCCGATGGCCTCCTCGCTGCCGATCGAGCCGCCGACCTGGTCCATCACGGTGTACATCAGCCCCACGTGCTTGACGTCGCCCACCAGGCCAAGCGAGGAGAAGAAAACGCGGTCGCCGATGCGGAAAGGCCGCTTCAGCGTCACCAGAACCCAGGCGGCAATGCCGCTCACCGGCGCCTGCAACGACCAGCCCAGCAGCATTCCCGCAAAGCCTGCGGCAAGGGTGCCGATCGCCTGCAGCCGTCCCAGCGAGTAGACGAAAGCGCCAATGAGGATCAGGATGGCCATGACTTGCAGGAAGCCATTCAGCATCTTGATCTCGCCCGCGGGGCCCGCCCGGTGGCGGACTATGTAGATGACCGCCAGGGCGGCCAATTGCTCTCCCGCCAGCACCAGCAAGGCCAGACTCGCAAAATCGAGCAGGCTATGGCTGTCGCTGAGGCGCAGGTCGAACCCGCCCATGGCCTTCAGCGCATAGGCGGCGTACGCCAGAGCGCCGAAGATGCCGCACCAGATAGCCCGCCGGGCGGGAGAGTCCGGGATATGTACTGTCTTGTCTGCCATCGCTGCATTCTCTTCGTTTGCCCAGCCGACTCCATCTCGGCGCCTTACGGCCCCGTCGGGATGCGCGCGAACCGGGCCGGGCGGCGGTTCGACTTGAGCGCGGTGGTAACATAGCTCATGGCTGGGAACTGTGCCGACTGCGGCCAGATGGAAATGCCAGGGTTTGCACTCAGGATCGCGTGCGGTACAGTCGGGCGCACCGTGCGGGGAGGACCCCGGCGGGCAGCAGGGTGTCGCTCATGCCGTGCGCAGCACAGTTTTCCCACCGTATTCTTATCCTGCGTCTGTCGCCGTTGCCCGACGTCGCCGCCTCGGCGTCGCACCTGTTTCTGGCCGACTGCGTGCAGCGCGCCCTGCCTGGGGCGGTGGTGTCATTCGCCTTTCTGCCGCCGCCGAGAGGGCCCAGCGTCTTGGCCGCGGTTGACCTAGTGCTGGTCTCCAACGCCTTCGTGCTTGAGGCCATTAACCTGCCGTGGCTGCTGGCTGAGGCCGGGCTGGCGCCCTGGGCCGGCGAGCGCCCCGCGGACTTCCCAGCCATCGTGCTGGGCGGCTCCAATGCCCTGGCGGCACAGTGCCTGGTCCGCCCCGATGGCGAGGCGGTGCCGGATGCCTTCTTTTTCGGCGAGGGGGAGACGGCCCTGGAGGTGTTTCTGCGCGCCTGGGCGGCGGCGGTGGGCCTGCCGAAGCGTGAGCGTCTCCTGGCGGCGGCGGCGGTCGCGGACGGGTTCTGGGTCAGCGGCGCCTGGCCGACGACGCCGGTGCGACAGGCCGTCTTCCGCGGCGAGCTGCCGTTGCCGTCCTTCTACCCGCTGCTTGACACCGAGGCCGCCGACAGCGTGCGTCTGCAGGCCAGCTATGGCTGTCCGGCCTTCTGTTCGTTCTGTTTTGAGGGCCTGGAGCGCAAGCCCTACCGCGAGCTGCCGTTTGACACGCTCATGGCCCGCGCCCGCCGGTTAAAGCGGCTCAGCGGCGCACGGGCGGTGGAGTTGGACGCCTTCAATCTGAACTCGCACACCGACCTGGCGGCACTGGTGGCGGCACTTGCCCACCTCTATGAGCGGGTCGGCTTCAAGAGCCAGCGGGTCGACGTACTCGCCGCGGCGCCGACCTTGTTGGAGCTTGAATTGGCGGCTGGCAAACGCTCGTTCACCCTCGGCATCGAGGGCATCAGCGTCCGTTTGCGCGCCCGCCTCAACAAGAGCCTCGAAGACTCGGCGATCGAGCAGGTTCTGCGGCGGCTGCTGGCCGAACGAGTGCGCGAGATTAAGCTGTTCTACCTGGCCACCGGCGACGAGACCGCCGCCGACCTGGCCGAGTTCGACGCCTTCTGTCGCCGCCTGGCGGGCTGGGCAGCCGGGACGGCGAGGGCCACGCGCATCATGTACAGCTTTGGGCGTCTGGTGCGGATGCCCAACACGCCTCTGCGTTATGACCGTCTGCACCTGGAGCGGGCCGCCTGGGACACTCTGACGACACGCCTGGAACACAGCTGCGAAGCGCACGGCTTTGAGTGCCGCTTGGCCTGGTCCTGGGACGAGTACCGGGTCACGCAGCTCCTGGCCGCAGCCGATTACCGGGTGGCGCCGCTGGTGGTGGCGCTGGCGCGCGCGGGTTTCCATTATGATGGCCGCCTGCCGCCCACCTATGCGGACCGTCTCGGCAACGCCCTGGCCGCCGCGGGGCTCTGGACCGCGGCGAGTGTCGCGCCCAAGCCCCGCACCCACGAGTTCCCTTTTGCCTTTGTGCGGACCCCGGTCACGCCCGACTTTCTCTACGCGCAATATGAAGCCACCCTCGCGGCGTCTGATCGCGGCTACTGCCTGGGGGACGCCTGCCAAGGCTGCGGGGCCTGCTCGACCCCGGCGGAGCGCGCTGGCCTGACCACTCACCCACGGGCGCCGCAGGTGCCCAGGACGGCGGTCGCCAAGGTCGGCGAGCTGACCCGGGCCAAGCAGCGCTTGCCGGCGGTGTACCGTCGGGTCCGGCTCAGTGCGGAGTTCGCGGGACGGGGACCGGCGTGGGTGTCGGCGAGGCTGTTACAGGCTTACCTGGCGGCACGTCCGGAGGAGGTGGAGAACGTGCTGAGCATCGACGAGTGGCTGTTCACCGGCACCGCGGCGGCGCGTGCGCGCTTTCCGCAGCCCGCGGGCCTGACCGTGGTGGCGCTGCGCGCCTGGCGGCCCGAGGCGATTCCCGAGCGCCTTGACGGCGGCGACGCAGCCGCCGTCACCTGGCTGGGCGCCATCGAAGCCTGTGAAACGGGCGGCTTCGCGGCGGCGAGCTGGCATCTCGCGGTGGCCGGCGCGCTGGGCCCCGTCGCGGCAGTGACCGAGGCCTGGCTGCGGGCGGCGCACCTGGCCTTCACCTTAAGGCGCGACGGCGCCGCGAGCCGCTTCGAGTTGGCCCCCGCGGCGCGGCGCAAGCGCATCGTCTCAGCGCTGAGTTGCCGTCCCACGGCAGCCGGGGTGGAGCTCGAACTCGCCCTCCATCCCAAGGCCGATCTGCGGGCCCTGATCACGGCGCTCGAACGCGCCTGCGGCCCGGTAGTGGCCACCTGCCTGGACTGGACCCCGCCCCCGGACCAGCCCGCCTAGGCAGCGGGCTGAAAGCTGTCCCTGAGCGTCTCTTCCGCCCGCAGGGCGCGCAGGTCGGCGGGCCGTCATGCCCGAGGGCAGGACTTCCGCCGTCTCCCGTCTGGCGCCCGGCGGATTAGGACGGTCGAGCCGACCGCTGCTCCACGCCTGGCGCCCGTCTGGCGCGAGGCGGATTAGGACGGTCGAGCCGACCGCTGCTCCACGCCTGGCCCCGTCTGGCGCGAGGCGGATTAGAGATGCCGTCCGCAGCCACTTCACGTAATTCATCCAGGCACGATCCCGATCCCGATTCCGACCCCGATGTCTTCACAGCTTCTGAGTAGTCATGACCTACGGAACTGACCTGCGCCCCGGTCGGCCCATTCGACTCGCCATCCGCGCGACCACATGCCATATTCCGTGTTTCCATAGCCAAGTACCCCATCTCTCTGTTTCCTTGGGGGATGGCCGGAGCGCATAACCCCTTTTCGCGAGGCTCTCATGACCGACATCAAACCCTTCCTGCAAGACTTGGAAACTCGTCTCGACCCGGCGGTTGAGGACGAACTGATGGCTCAGTGGCGCGGGTTCAGCACGGGGCAGTTCCGGGGTGACCTATTTCTGCCGCAGCGAGCCCGGAAAGCGCCGGCGGGCGTGTTCTGGCCGCCGGTACGGGTGAACGAAGCCCTGGCGGACTTCGACCGGATGCTGTTACAGCAGCTTGCCGGCTGTTCGGCGGCGCTGGCGGCGGGCTCCGGGGCGCTACTGGACGTGCGCTGCAACTATGGCTCGAGCATCCTGCCCAGCGTCTTCGGCGTGAAGCTGTTCATCATGGACGACTCTTACAACACCCTGCCGACCAGCGAGCCGGTTGAGGGTGGCACCGACGGCATTCGGCGGCTGCTGGACGCTGGCGTACCGGACTTCACTCAGGGCTTCGGCCCGCGGGTATTCGAGATGGGACGACGCTTCATCGCGGCGTTGGCGGACTATCCCAAGCTGCGGAAGTACGTACACATTTACCACCCTGACCTGCAAGGGCCCATGGATGTCAGCGAGGTCCTCTGGGGCAGCGGCATGTTTGTGGAATTGCTGGACAACCCGACGCTGGTGCATCGGCTGCTGGCCCTGATCGTCGAGAGCTACACCGCGTTTCTGCGGCGCTGGCAGCAGATCGTGCCGCCCATGCCGGGCGACCTGGACTCGCATTGGTCCATGATGCACGGCGGCCACATCATGCTGCGTGACGACTCGGCCATGAACTTGTCGCCGGCGATGTTCGACGAGTTCATCGCCCCCTACAAGCAGCGCCTGCTGGACAGCTTCGGCGGCGGCGCGGAGCACTTCTGCGGTCGTGGCGACCATTACATCGAGCGGATGTGCGGCCTGCGCCATCTGCACGCCATCGCCATGTCGCAGCCTGATTGGAATGAGATGGAGACGATCTACCGGCACACGGTGGACCGGGGTATCAAGCTCATCGGGCTGGCACGGGCGGCAGCCGACCTGGCGCTGGCGCGCGGCCGGAATCTGCACGGCCAGGTTCACTGCTGAGGAGGACAAGAATGGACGGCAACCCGTGTACAAGGCGCCGGAGGATGCGCTTCGATGAGGGCTGGGCCTTTCATCTTGGCGACATCCCCTTCCCGAAGACGGCGGACCACAGCGCTACATACGGCGCTGCCAAAGCCTGCCGGGCCCTTGGCGCTGCGGGCTGGGAGTACGATGACTCTGCCTGGCGGCGCGTCTGCCTGCCGCACGATTGGCAGGTCGAGCAGCCTTTCGATACCCGCGAGAATGCCGATCATGGCTACAAGCCGCGCGGGGTGGCCTGGTACCGGCGGCAGTTCCGGCTGAACGAGGCGGAGCGTGGCCGGGTGGTGCGCCTTCTCTTCGACGGCGTGGCCACACATTGCACGGTCTGGGTGAATGGCCAGGTGCTGGTGCGCAATCACTGCGGTTACACCGGCTTTGAGGCAGACGCCTCAGACGTGGTTGTCTATGGCGAGCCGCTGAACGTGGTGACGGTGCGTGTCGATGCGGTGCCGTTCGAGGGCTGGTGGTACGAAGGAGCGGGCCTCTACCGGCACGTCTGGCTGGAGCTCTCGGAGCCGCTGTACGTACCGCGGCATGGCGTGTGGGTGAACCCAACGCAGGCAGGCGAGGATTGGGGTGCCGAGATCTCGACCGAGGTGCGCAATGATAGCGCCGCCATTGCCACCTGCCGTGTGAGTTGGCGCGTGCTGCGGCTCGGAGTCGAGCTGGGGGCCGCCGAGGCTCTGGCGCGGGTTCGGCCAGGCCAGACGGTCGAGGTGAACGGGCAATGCCGAATCAGCGCTCCTGACCTGTGGTCGCCCGACTCGCCTAACCTCTACACGCTCGAAACGACGCTGTGGCGTGATGAGAGCTGTCTCGAACGGCAGGAGACCACCTTCGGTTTCCGCAGCCTCCGTTTTGACGTGGCGCGCGGCTTCCTGCTCAACGGCCAGTCGCTGAAGCTGAAGGGCACCTGCAACCACCAGGACCATGCCGGCGTCGGGGTCGCCCTGCCAGACGCGCTGCACGAGTTCCGCATCCGGCGGCTGAAAGAGATGGGCTCCAATGCCTACCGTTGCGCCCACAACCCACCGGCGCCGGAGTTGCTCGACGCCTGCGACCGGCTGGGGCTGATGGTGATGGACGAGAACCGACATTTCAACAGCTCCCCCGAGTGCCTGGCACAGTTGCGCGAGATGGTCCGCCGGGACCGCAATCACCCCTGCGTCGTGCTCTGGTCGCTGTTCAACGAAGAGCCGTTACAGGGCACCGACCAGGGCCGACGGATCGCGGCCCGCATGGCGCGGGAAGTGAAGGCGCTGGACCCCACCCGGCCGGTGACGGCAGCGCTGAACAGCGGCATCCTCGCCGCCGATGGCGTCGCGGCGGTGGTGGACGTCATGGGGATCAACTACATCCAGCCGCAGTACGACGAGTTTCGGGCGCGGTTCCCCAAACTCCCGGCGGTGGCCAGCGAAAATGACTGCGCCTTCTCGACGCGAGGCGTCTACCATACTGACGCGCAAGCGCAGGTGTTCGACAACTACGACGAGCAGAAAGCCGGCTGGGGCAACACCGGGCGCGGGTCCTGGCGTGAGATTGCCAGCCGCGACTTCATCGCGGGCATCTTCGTCTGGACCGGCTTCGACTACCGTGGCGAACCCGCGCCACACCACTGGCCAAGCATCCACTCGCACTGGGGCGCGCTGGATACCTGCGGTTTCGCCAAGGACAAGTTCTGGCTGCACCGGGCACAGTGGGTGGACGACCAGCCGGTGCTGCATCTGCTGCCGCACTGGACCTGGCCCGGTTGCGAGGGGCAGGAACGGCGCGTTATGGCCTTCACCAACTGCAGCACGGTGACGCTGTTCTTGAACGGTCAGTCACGGGGCCGCCAGAACGTCGACCGTTTTGCCATGGTGGAGTGGAAGGTGCCCTACGCGCCCGGCGAGTTGCGCGCCGTCGGCGAGTGGCGCGGGCAGAGCGTCGAGAGGGTGCAGGTAACGGTGGGTGCGCCGGTCGCCCTGGAGCTCGTTCCCGACCGCTTGGCGCTCTGGGCGGACGGCGCGGACGCCATGCCGGTGACCCTCCGGGCCGTGGATGCGCAGGGTCGTTTCTGCCCGACCGCCGCGCCCTTGGTGCGCTTGAGTGTTGACGGTCCGGCGGCGATCCTCGGCGTGGGCAATGGCGACCCGAACTGCCACGAACCTGACAAAGCCACCCAGCGCAGCCTGTTCAACGGACTGGCGCAGGTGATCCTGCAGGCCGGCGCGGTTCCCGGACCGTTCCGCCTCACGGCCAAAGCCGAGGGGTTGCAGGCTGGCAGTGTCAGCCTGGAATGCCGAGCGCGGTGAGGGTGGCCAGCCGCGGGAGTGGTGGCGTAGAAACCACGTCGGAGCGCGTCTCTCAGATTGGGCCGTAACCCAGTGCTCTTGGAGTAACGACATGCTGACGCCCTGGTCTGGGATTGGCGGAATTGGGCTCGGCCTGCGGGCCGGGATGTTGCTGGCGGTCTGCTCGGCGGCCGGCGGCGCGGAGTACTGCCTCTCGCCCCAGGGCGACGACCAGGCCCCTGGCTCCCTCACGGCGCCCTGGCGCTCCCTCGACAAAGCCAACACCACCGCCGTGGCCGGGGACACCATCACCCTCCTCGCGGGCGAATACGAAGGCCAGATCGCGCCGCGGAACCGCGGTACGCCGGAGCACCCCATCGTCTTCCGCGCCGCGGCGCCGCTGACCGCCGTACTGCGCGGCCTGCGCCGGGCACCCGCCATCGTCCTCCGCGATCGTACCGACATCGTGCTTGACGGCTTGGCGGTGCGCCCGACCGACGGGTATTGGGCCACGCTGGAGAAGTCGGAGCGCATCATCGTCCGCGGGTGCCGTTTCGAGGAAAGCCGGGGCAGCTATACCGCCTTCCGCGTCGCCAACTGCCGCGGCGTGCGCATCCTTGACAACGTCTTCACCCGCCAGCTCCTCCTGCACCGTAATCTGGTCCTGCACGGTGACATGCTTACCCTCGACCACTGCGACCGCTGTGTGGTCCAGGGCAACGATTTCAGCAAGGCCGGGCACGGACCCGCAACCTGGCTGCTGACCACCAACGATGTCATCCGGCGCAATGTCTTCCATGCCGAGTGGGGACGACTCTTTTCGCTGTTCAACTGCACCCCGTGCCTGTTCGAGGAGAACATCCTGACCGAAAACTGCCATGGCTCGGGTTCGGCCGATGCGGGCTCCAAGATTCTACTGACCGATGGGATCGTGCGCCGCAACCTGGCGGTGCGCAACCGCGACTACGTCATCCACTCCTACAGCTACAAGTATGGCGACTACCCAGACTGGATACTGAAGGATACCCGCGTCTACCACAACACCTTTGCCGGCAATGGCGGTCACGCCTGGGGACTGTCGGCGCCCACGAACCGCCCCGACTGCATCGCGGGGACCGTCTGGCAGAATAACATCTTCTTTGCCCAATCCCTGGCCGGAGGCTCGGCGGCATTCCGGATCGATACCGACATCGCCCCCACTAACCGCTGGGTACGCAACCTCCTCTGTGGCCAGGCGCCCGGCGCCGAGGTCGTCATCCAATGGGACCCCACCCAGCGCCGCCTCCTGCCACTCACCGTGGCCGCGGCCGAAACCCACTACCCAGCCCGATTCCGGGACAACCTCGACGCCCTGCCTGGCTTTGCAGCACCCGAGACGGACGACTACAGCCTCGCCGCCGGGAGCCCCTGCCTGGACCGCGGCGCGCCGCTGGCGGTGCTCACCGAAGACTCCAACGACGACGTCCTCCACCTCGATGATGCGCGCTGGTTCTATGACGGATTCGGGATCGAGGGCGAAATGGGCGACCTGATTATGATCGGCACGCCCCCGCAACTGGCGCGCGTGCTCCAGACGGACCGGACGGCCAACACGCTCAAACTCGACCGGCGCCTCACCTGCCTCGCTGGCGCACCCGTGAGCTTGCCCTATGCCGGGACAGCCCCAGACCTCGGCGC
>CAILKC010000081.1 GCA_903834675.1 uncultured Victivallales bacterium
AGCGTGACCAAACTGGCCGGTGAGAGTGGCCCCACCGCGAGGCTGGGCGGGGTACTGGTGTTCTTTCCACTCCTGTACCGGGGGCGTCTTGATGCGGCTTCCCTGATTCTAATGGTCACCAGAATGGTTACAATTTGGCCCTTTGTACCCCGATATTTCGGGGTGTTTCGGGAGGTTTCAGAGGCGGGGCAATTGCGGCGTAAGTGCTTGAATCTGAGGGGGGAGAGGTGGTGCGCGCATCAGGACTCGAACCTGAGACCTCTACCGTGTGAAGGTAGCGTTCTAGCCAACTGAACTATGCGCGCACTAGAGGTTTTAGAACGGCGCTTAAGATAGAAGAAGCGGTTCGTATTGCAAGCCGGTCAAGGCACTATTTGACAGTCCGGGCGGCAGTCTTGGAGGGCACGGCTCATTCGGAGTTCGGCAGGCTTGTATTCGGGTTGAGCTGGTGACACGTTAGCGCGCTCATATTAGGTATATCCCGGCGGACCCCATGAACGACGGTATCGGCAGACTTCTGAACCAGCGTGAGATCGCGCGGCTGAGCAGCCTGGCGCTGGGTTCGCGTTTTACGGTGGAGGGGACGCTGTCCGGGGCGCATCGCAGTCCCTTGAAGGGCTTCAGTGTCGAGTTTGCCGATTACCGGCAGTACGTGCCGGGCGACGATCTACGGCACTTGGACTGGCGGGTGTACGGCCGCAACGAGCGGCTCTATGTGCGCCAGTATGAGGAGGAGTGCAACCTCCGAGTCTACCTGCTGGTGGACAGTTCGAAGTCGATGGCCTATACGCACAAAGGGGCGACGAAGTACGAGTGTGCGGCGAAGCTGGCGGGAGCGTTGGCGTACGTGACGGCGCACCAGCAGGACAGTGTGGGACTGACGATCTTCGACTCCGATATCCGGACGCAGATGGCGGCCCGAGGTGGCCTGGAACACCTGCGCATTCTGGCCAACCTGCTGGCGGACCATGAGCCGGCGGAGGAGACGAATGTTGCCATGACGCTGCACCGGTTGGCAGAGCGGGTGCGGCGCCGGGCGCTGGTGATCATACTGAGCGATCTATTTGACGACCTGGAGCGGATCCGCAACGCGCTGGCGCACTTTCGGCGACGGAAGCACGATGTGATTGTCTATCATGTGTTGGATCCTGCCGAGATCGAGTTTCCGTTCCGCGACATCGGCAACTTTCAGGATCTGGAGACGGGCGAGACGCTGATCACGAATCCGCGTGAGATTCGCGGTGCCTATCAGGAGGCCTTTGCGGAGTTTCTGTTCTCGTGTCAGCGCATCTGTGCCGGGCTGGACATCGAGTACGTGCTGGCGACCACCGACAAGGCAGTGGGCACGTTTGTGCAGGAGCATCTGAACCGGCGGCGGCGCGCGGGAAGGTAGAGCGCGGCCTCTGCGGAGGCCGCAGCCGGGTTGCGGAGAATCCGGCTGCCAGGGGCGGGGCGGTGGGGTGCCGCGCGCGCCGGGTGTTTATTTCTTGTGATGAGACGACGGGCGGTGTGATTAAGCATGCCGTTTTTTCTGGCCAACTGGTATCTGCTTTTCGGGCTGGCGGCCGCGGTGCCGGTAGCGCTGCATTTGCTGCACAAGCGCAAGCCGCAGCCGGTACCGTTCAGCACGTTACGTTTTCTGCAGGACGCGATTTCGAAGACTCGGCGGTCGCGCCACCTGACGAACTTTCTGACCCTGCTTATGCGGGTGTTGCTGATGCTGCTCTTGGCGGCGGCGTTTGCTCAGCCGCAGGTGCGGTTTGCCTCGTTTATCCCGCAGGGGCCGCGCACGGTGGTTATCATTCTGGACGGTTCTGCGAGCATGCGGTTTCGGGACGGCGAGGAGACCTGTTTTGAGCGGGCCAAGGGGTGGATCGAGAAGTTGGTCGGCTCGCTGAGCGAGGCCGACCGGGTGGCGTTGTTAGCGCCTGGGGTGCCGGAGCCGCGGGTAGCCTTTCCGCCGGTGTCGGATCATAAGAGTGTGTTACGGGCGCTGCGTGAGTTGGGTCCGGGTTACGGCAAAGCCAACCTGGCGGAGACTCTGTCGGACTTGGTGGGGCGGTTGGACGAGATCGGCAAGAGGTCGGTGGGCACCGAGGTGCATATATTCAGCGACTTTCAGGCCTCGGGTTGGGGCGAGAAAGAGGTGGCGGCAGTAGCGGCGCAGATGGCGGAGCGGCGGCTGGTGTTGTTTTTGAACCACGTGAAGCCGGCGGTGGCGGCCAATGCTGGGATTGCCAAGGCGGCCTTCTATCCGCCGGCGGTGTTGGGTGACGGCGAGTTTGAGGCGCGGGCGACGGTTCTGGCCTCGAACGAGTATCGGGGGGCCAACTCGCTGAAGCTCAGCGTGCAGAGCGGCGAGCAGAACCGGATCACCTTCGACCTGGTGCCTGGGCAGGTTCTGCGGCAGGGCATCGCGGGGCGGGCCACGGGCAGCGACACCGTGGTCATGGGGGAACTGGCGCTGGAGCCCGACGGCTTCAGCGAGGACAACGTCTACCGTTTCTGCCTGCCCCGGCTGCCGGGGATTCCGGTGTTACTGGTGGACGGTGGCGCGCGGGGCACGGAGGGGAAGCGGGACACGTTCTTCCTGCGCCATGCGATTCAGCCGCGGGGCAAGAGTACGACGCTGTTTCTGCCGACGGACCAGGACTGGGCCGGCTTCCTCGGGGGCGACATTGAGCCGTACCGCGCCGTGTTCATCTGCAATCCTCCCGAGATGGGTGAAGCGGCGGCGCGCAAGATTGAGGCGTTTGCGCGAGCGGGCGGGACGGTGGTACTGATGCCGGGGCAGAATCAGGCCTTGGTGGCCGCCCTGGGGCTGTTCGGGCCACTGAAGGGGCTGCGAGTGCGCGAGGAAGAACTGGCGCAGGAGCAGAGCCTGGCTCTGGTGGGCTCGGAGCGTGCGGCTGAACTGGAGAAGCGGATTCTGGGGATGATGCCGGCGCCGGCCGGAGTGGTGGTGCGCCGCCGTCTGGTGCTGACCGATCTGCCGGCGACTGCGGCTCCGGCTTTCCACTACGCTGGTGGCGGCGCCTTTGCGGTGCAGGCGCCGTGCGGGCAGGGCAACCTCTGGGTCACCAGCGTGAGCGCCAACCGCGACTGGTCCGAGTGGCCTTTGACGCCGTTCTTTGTGCTGTTTCAGCAGGAGTTGATCAAGGGCAGCATCAAGAGTCGCTTTTCGGTATTGACGGGGGAAGTCGGGTCGCCGCTGGCGTTGGACTGGCCGGAGGACGCGACCGAGATGGACTTTCGCTGGCGGGATCCGGCGGGGAAGGAATCGGCGCTGCACGTGACGCGGTCGGAGGTATCCAAGCCGGTGGTGATTTCGGGCTTCGAGGCGCCCGGCTTTTACCGGCTGGAGCGTAACGGGCGCGAGTTGACGCTGGCGGCCAATCTGCCCGAGGCGGAGACGGAGTTCCGTTATCTGCGCTCTGAGGAGTTGGCGTTGGCGACGCATGATCTGCCGACGTACCAGGCGGAGTCCTGGGCGGAGCACCAGGAGAATCTGGCCGGGGTGCGACACGGCAAGCCGCTGTGGCCGTTGCTGTTGTGTCTGGCTTTTTTCCTGGCGGCGACCGAGGAGTTGTTTGCGAACCTACGCAGCCGGGCGGTGGTGTTGCCGGAAGCCTTGCGTCAGTTTGTCAGGCGTGGAGGGCGGTCGGGATGATCCCCTCGGCGGTCATCATCTTTGATCCGGTGCTGCCCTTGTGGGTCATTGTGCCCGTGGTGGTTGCGGTCGGCTATGCGGCGTGGCGGACGTACCGTGACTGCCCCTTGACGGCACGGCAGCGCTGGGTGCTCTGGTCGCTGCGGATGGGGGCGGTGGTGATTCTGGCGTGGTTGTTACTGCTGGCGCGCAGCCGTTCGGTGGTGGTGACCAAGGAGCCACCGGTGCTGGTGGTGGCCGTGGATGTGTCCGCCAGCATGACGGACAACCCGGGGAAGTTCAAGCAGACTCGGCGTGATCGGGCGGTGGCCTTTCTGGCCAGCGGCAAGGTCGAGTCGTTGTCCGACCGTTACCGGATTGTGCGTTACAGCATCGGCGCCGAGGTAGAGGAAGGGCTGCCTGAGGCGGCGGACATCCGCTTCAACGCGCCGCGCAGCCACCTGGGGGCGGGTTTGAACCGCATTGTGGAGCGTATGCGGGCCGAGAATGTGGCTGGGGTGGTGCTGCTGAGTGACGGGTTGGATCAGTCCGGCGAGCGGCCAACGCCGCAGAGCCTGCGGGTGCCGGTGTTCATTCCGGAGCTGGAGGATGAGTTTACCGCGGCAAGCGGGGCCGCGGCCGACTTCTGGGTGGCGGACGTGTCGCATCCGCGGATGATGGCGGTGAACTGGAAGGCGGGCATCGAGGTGTTGGTGCGTCGGCGGGGGACGGGGGCGGCGGCTTTTCCGGTTCACCTCAAGCAGGATGCGCGGGTGTTGCGGACGAGCATGGTGGAGTTTGGCGAGGGTGAGCCGTTCAAGCAGGTAACCTTTTCGGTGGAGCCGGTTGAGGTGGGGCAGATACTGTATCGCGTCGAGATCGTGCCACCGGCGGAGACGGACGGCGTGGCGGACAACAACAACAAGGAGTTTCTGGTCGAGGTCACGGACCCCAAGAACAAGGTGCTGTACATCGAAGGTGTGCCGCGCTGGGAGTTCAAGTTCCTGAAACGGGCTCTGCTGTCGGAGCGGAACTACCAGTTGTCGGCCTTTGTGCGCAGCGGGGCTGGGAGTTTCATCAACTTCGATCAGGTCAGTGGCCAGGCTGGCGCTGAGATGCCCGTCTTCACCACCGAAGGGTTGGCGGCCTACCGGGTGATTGTGATTGGCGATATGGAGGGCACGGCCCTGACGGATGACAACCGGCGCAACATCCGCGATTTTGTGGACAAGGGCGGGGGTCTGCTGCTGGTGGGCGCCGGCAAGAGTTACGGGCCGGCGGGGTTGATGCAGTCGAGCTTTCTGAAGGAGCTGATGCCGGCGGTATCCGAGGCGGGCGCCGCCATGAAGGAGGGGCGTTTCAGCGTGGATCTGACCCCAGCGGGGCGGACGCATCCCGGTCTGGGCGAGCTGGCGACGGAGGGCACCCTGCCGCCCCTGCTGAGTTTCTGGGCGCCGGTCAAGGCGGGCGAGTTCAGTTCGGTACTGGTATCGGCGGCGGATGGTTCGCCGGTGGTGGTGGTGCGCCGCTTCGGGCAGGGTCGGGTGGCGATGCTCTTGAGCGACAGCCTGTGGCGCTGGCAGTTGGGCGAGGCCGAGGCGGCGGCAGAGAAGAGCCTGTACAGCCGGTTTGTGACGCAGATTGTGTACTGGTTGGCGCCCAGCGAGAAGGATGTCGAGAGAAGCAGTCTGTTGCAGGTGGTCACGGGGCGCACGGAGGTGGAGTTGCGCGAGAAGGTGAGCATCGGGGCAGTGTTCGACAACAAGGGGGAGGCCGGGACGGGGCTGAGTTGCCGCATCAAGACGCCCGACGGCAAGATGCAGGTATTTCCGATGTTGGCCGGCGCGTTGGGGAAGGATGTGGGGTTGAGCAAGCCGATGGACGGTTTTCGCAGTTTCTTTACCCCGCAGGATCCGGGGCAGTACGAGGTCACGGTGGCGACCGCGGACGGCACGCAGTCGGCGAGTCTGGTCTTGCTGGCGGCTGAGCCGGAGCACGAGCGGACGGGAGAGGCGATCAACCGCGAGTACCTGGGCGAGTTGGCGCGGGAAACGGGCGGAAAGTTCGTCTCCTGGGCGGACCGCGCGACACTGTTCAAGGACATCCCTTACCACACGCAGGAGTTCACCCAGGTGATCGAGCACTCGGTGTGGGACCGCTGGTGGTGGATCGGGGTGCTGGTCACATTGTTCTGTGCGGAATGGTGGTGGCGGCGGAAGCTGGACTTGGTATGAGGGGCGCGATGGTCAGGCGATGACGACGATATGGGTTATGTGCTGCACCTTTCTGGCCTTGGTTCTGGAGTTGCTTGCCGGTGACCGGTGCATCGCGGCGCCGCTGTTTCCCGTGACCGTATTTTACTTCACCGTGGTCTTGGGCTGGCGGCGGACTGCGGTGCTTTTTCTCGCCTTCGGCACGGTATTGGATCTGGCCTTTGGGCGGGCCTTGCCAGTGGCGACGCTGGCGGTGCCGGGGATTCAGGCGTTGGCGATGTTCTGGAGGCGTCACGGCGACTGCCGGGGGCGGGGTGCGCAGGCACTTCCGGGCTTCATGGTCGGGGCGTTGTCCGGCCTGTTCACGCTGGTGCTGGTGGCGCTACCGGGAGCGCGCTGGAGCAGCGCTCTGGCTGGGGAAGGGCTTTGCCTGCTGGGTGAGGCGGCTTTCGGCGCCGCGCTGCTGCTGCCGCTGCTCTGTATGGGACTGGATGCGGCGGCGGCGCACATGGTATTCGACGGTTACAGCAGGGCTCGGGAAGGGCGATGAGGGATACCGACCACGACGATACCATTCCTCATTCGAGGTTGTACATCCTCGGGGTTCTGATGATTGGCGCCATGGTATTGGTACTGGCGCGTCTGTGGCAGGTGCAACTGCGGCACGGCACGGAGCACAGCCGCGCCACGGTGCGACAGAGCGTCCGTCCCATCCGTCTGAACGCGGTTCGCGGGCGGATATTTGCGGCCGGGGGCGAGGTGCTGGTCGACAACCGGGCGCGGTTCGATGCGGTGTATCACCTGGCGGAGATGCGGCAGCCTGGGAAGAGTTCCAACACCGTCCGTTACCTACTGAATCAGACCGCGCTTCTGGCTGGGCGGCTGGGGCGGCCGATGGTGCTTACCGAGGAGGAGATCCAGCGGCATCTGCGGGTGTTGCCGGCTCTGCCGATGACGGTGTTCGCTGGGCTGGATGAGCGCGAACAGGCCATTCTGGCCGAGCTGATGCCGCCACTGCCGGGGTTGGAGATCAGCACGCGGGCCGAGCGGGAGTACCCCCGGCCGGGGGTGGCCAGTCATGTGCTGGGGCATACGGGCCGGCAGCAACCGGAAACCACCGCGGAGATGAGCCAGTACCTGCGCTTCTACGCTCGTCCTGAGCTGCGAGGGTGGGCCGGATTGGAGCGGCAGTACGATGCTGAACTGGCGGGGGTCGCGGGCTCGCGGCTGGTACGGGTCAGCGCCTTGGGATATGTGCATGACGAGATTGGCACGGCGATCCCCTCACAGAATGGTTACGACCTGGTCCTGACCCTCGATCTGAGGGCCCAGATGGCAGCGGAGCGGGTGTTGGACGCGCCGGGTTACGAGGGGGCATTGGTGCTGGTGGCGGTAGACACGGGCGCCGTGCTGGCCATGGCCTCGGTACCGGGCTTCGACCTGTCTCGGGTTGATTCTGCCCAGCGCGATTCCGCCTACTACTCGAGTCTGCTGGGGGACAAGGAGCACAAGCCTCTGCTGAACCGGGCGATGAACACCTACACTCCGGGCTCGATTCTGAAGCCGTTGATTGCGTTGGCGGCTCTGGATGCCGGCGTCTTGCAGCCGGAGGCGCTCTATGACTGTGTGGGGGCGTTCCAGCTTGGGCCCGAGGCGTACGTTCGGTGCTGGAATCGGACGGGTCACGGGCCGCTGGACCTAGTGCATGCGATTGAGGGTTCGTGCAATCCGTACTTTATCGCGGCCGGTATGGCGGCGGGGCTGGACCGGATTGAGCCGATGCTGGCGGGGGCGGGGATAGGGGTGAGGCCGGGGCTGGACCTGCCGCCGCAGCAGCCTGAGCGGGCCGAGTGTGGCATCTGTCCTTCGCGCGACTACTTGCTGGAGCGATCGCACGGTCGGCGCAAGTGGATTGCCGCGGACACGGCCTTCCTATCGATCGGCCAGGGCGTGATCGGGATCACGCCCATGCATGCGGCGTTGTACGTCGCGGCCATTGCGAACGGCGGGAGTGTCTATCGGCCCTTTCTGGTGCGTTCCGTGCGTCGGGCAGATGGTCGTGAGGTGCGTGCCGCGGTTCCCGTCATCGACAGCCGACTGCCGGTGCAAGCCGAGCCTCTGGAGCTGGTGCGGCAGGGCATGTACGAGGTGGTCAACGGGTCGAAAGGCACGGGTCGGAACGCCCACAATAGCGTGATCTCTCTGGCTGGCAAGACGGGCACGGCCGAGGTGGAGGCAGGGGAAGACCGCCACCATGACACCTGGTTCATCGGCTTCGGGCCGGTGGAAGACCCGCGCTATGCGCTGGCCGTGCTGGTGGAGCACGGCGAGAGTGGGGGACGCACGGCAGCGCTGTTGGCGGGGCGGTTCTTTGAGCACTGGCTGGGGCCGGGCCGCGCGCCCGAGGCGCCATGATAAGCAGGCGGATTGGAGATGCGGCCGTGGCTCGCCACTGCGCCTGCGGTCCGCCGCGGCGGTAAACCACCAACCGGAGAGCCGGATGCGGGAAAGCCGCCCGTCCGGTTCGGAGGGATGGGCAGGGCAACTCAATGCCCGGTCCCTACCCCTATCACCCTCGTGCATTGAAGCCGCCGCGCACTATCGTATAGGTACGCATGATGCCTTTGCTTCCACCCATGACCCCCAGGGGTACACCATGAGAACTCTCAGAACCACCATC
>CAILKC010000082.1 GCA_903834675.1 uncultured Victivallales bacterium
GCCATCTTCTCCCCCAGCCCGACGAAGACGACCATCAGCAACATGCTGACCATGGCTCGGTTGAATACTGCGGTGGGGCCCGAGGCGGGAGCGGATGGCGCAGACATGGGGTGCCGGCTCTCTTTCTCGCTCCGCGCGTCAACCCGCGCTCAGCGCCTGCCTTTCGGCGTCGCGCTGGAGGGCACGGAGGTGCTGCTGGCAAGCGTCGGACAGCACGCAGGGATTGGTCGCCTTACGATAGACCTCGAGAGCCCGACGGCGGGCCCGTTCGACGATGTCATTGGGCTGGTTGGCCCAGGCCATGAAAGCGCGGAAGTCGCACAGTCCAGGCAGCCAGCACTCCTCGCGGAAGAAGGCGGCGGTGTGCTCCGTCCCGAGGTACCGTCCGCCGCTGGGCGCGGTTTGCAGGATGGTGTCCAGGCCGAGATGCTCGTCGTCCAGGCTGACCTCGCGGTAGAGATGGCGGGCATAGTCGGCCAGTTCGAGATCGATGAGTAACTGCACCGGGCTACCGACGTCGCTGAAAGCCAGGCAACCGACGCCGAACGAGCGCACGCCCATGGCCATGCCCAGGCCGAAGCCGAGGGCTTTCTCCAGGACCGACTGGGCGCTCACGGTGGCCGCGCCGGCGCCACACCAGCCCCAGCCATGAGTGCTGCGGCTGCCGCGGTAGAGGAAGTCATCCATTTCGCGGCCGGCGAGGGCGTGCAGGAACAGATCGGGCCCCAGTTGCCGCGGGAAGCCGTGCCGCATGTCCATCATGGCGCTGCTGCCGCAGATGTGCTGGGGCAGGTTGTCGATGGCCAGGCGCAGGGCACTGACGGCCAGACACTCGGCGGTGTTCTGCACCAGCGCCCCGGCCACGGTCACCGGCGTCGAGGCGGCCGCCACCGGCATCAGCCCAAACTCGACCGGCTGACCCAGCAACCGCCTCGCCCCCATGGCGATCTCGATATTCTCGCGATCCAGCACGAAGGGAGAGGTCACCCAACACTTGGCCGCAAAGACCGGATCGGCCTTGACCGCCTCGAGGGAGCCCTTGGCCGCGGCGCAGGCCTCGATGAAGAAGGGCAACATGGCAGCGCTGTAGACCGAGACCCGGTACGGCCGGCTGCTGTTGAGCAGAATCGTACTGAAAGTGCGGAAGTCGGCCGAACCGACCGGCCCGTCGGTCGGAATGAAGGTGGGATGGGAGCGCTCGCTGATGCCCAGGGCCTCGACAAACCAGCACCACGCCGCCAGGTCGGAGGTCTTGGCCTCGCGCAAGGTGTTCGTCTCAGGATCGCAGAGATGCAGCGCCTGGCCATGGGTGAAGACGCTGAGCTCAGCCGGGGCGGACGCGGGCGTCGGCGGACGCGCCTGCCAGGCCCGCCGGTCGCTCTCGCAGCGAGCCAGGACCTTCTCTATGACCGTCGGCGGAAAACGCACCAACTCGCCAGCGACGGTACAGCCAAAGGCGCGCAGCAGGTCGAATACCTCGTCCGTGCCTTGAATGCGAAAGGGCGTCTGACCCAAGACCGTCAAGGCATGGCCGAGCACCGTCTTGAGTTGTTCGTCGGAGAACAGCGTAACCCTGGACTCGATGTTGATGCGCATGTACCGTCGTCTCCTATCCGCCCGGGAGCGCCGACCGTCGGGTCGGCTCTGGCCGCGAGCCGCGGCCGCTCCATGCCTGCCGGGGAGCGCCGACCGTCGGGTCGGCTCTGGCCGCGAGCCGCGGCCGCTCCATGCCTGCCGGGGAGCGCCGACCGTCGGGTCGGCTCTGGCCGCGAGCCGCAGCCGCTCCATGGCTGACCGCTGACTCACGGGGCGGCTCCGTAGGCGATCACCTGCCCCGCGGCCGTGCCCAGCGCGATCCCGGCCTGGGCGCCCGTGCTCCAGGCGCACTCGGCCACTGGCCGACCCCGGACCACGGCCTCGGCCAGCACCTTGCCCAGCGCATCGAAGAGCAGCACCTGTCCGCCATCGCAGGCCACATAGAGAACTCCGGCGCCCGGCGTGCCGGCCGGCAAGGCCCGCAAGCAATTCGGGGGTGTCGGCATCGCCTTGGACCAGCGCCGCTGGAGGGTGCAGTCCAGCACGGTCAGCAGTCCTGAATCCAGCGCTACGGCGATCTCACAACGGCCATCGCCGTCGAGGTCTTCCACGGCGAGGTCGCGCACATTCCGGTAGGGGATGCTCTTTCCCGGCCCGATCTGGGCATTGTAGCGGGCCTGCCCGTCGAGGCCCCAGACGGTGATACGGTTCCAGAAGCCATTGATCTCGCTGACCACCTCGGGCTGGCCATCGCCATCGAGGTCCTTCAGCACGATGTGATCGCGGCTCATGGTGGCCCAGCCGGTGACCTCCGTATGGCCGGCCGGCACCGAGCCGAATCCCGCGCCGGTCACGGCCAGGGTCTTGTTGTTGACGATGGCCAACGTGTGCGAGTCGGTAGGCTGCCGGGCGATGAGCAGGTCGCGGGAGGCATCCGCGTTCTGACGGATGGCAAAGCGCCAACCCGGCCCCCAGAAGACGGGCAGCCGTTTGCTCAGGGTGCCGTTGGCAGCGAGAATCTCGAGCGTGCAGGCGCTACCCACAAAGCACTGCGTACCGCCCTCGAGAAAGGCGCCCGTGTCCAGTCCGTAGATGCCGGGGCTGGCGCTCTTGAACCAGTATTGCTTGGCGGCCTCCCAGACCGCTCGGTCCATCTCACTGACAAAGGTCCAGGCGAGCGTGCCATCGGGGCGGAAGGCGAGCACTTTCTCATCGGCGCAACCAACCAGCAACAGCCCAGCCTCCGGCCACCAATGCAGGGCGCGAATGTCTCCTTGAGTCGACATCTTCCCGACCACGGCGCCGCTGCGGTCGAGGCCCGTGATCTCGCGGGCGCTGGCAGCGTAGAGGCGGTCGCCGCCCGCCTCGAGGGCCACAATCGGCGCGCCGCAGTCAACCGCAAAGAGCGCTTTGAGCGCCGTGGCCGCCGAGCGGGCCAGCGCGGCAGCTGGCGCCACGGCGGGCGGGGCCGCGCTGGCCTCGCGGCAGAGGTCGTTCAACGCCGCCGCGACCGCGGTGACGGTGTCCGCCGCCGGTCGGGCGGCCTCGAGGCGGTGTTCCCCCACCGGCAGATCCACGCTGACCAGGCCGTCGACGGGAGCTGTCTCCCGACCCGCCAGCCGGACCGCTGCCGCGCTGGTGAAGGCCAGCCGGGTCGGCACGCGACAGGCCACCAGCAGCGTCCCGCCGGACCAGTCCCAATCCACGTCCGCGGCGGGCTCGGCCCGCAGCGCCAGACCGGCCAACGCCAGCGCCGTCAGGCCGCGAGCCGAAACGCCCTCGGCGGTCACCACCACCATCTCCCCGGCGCTCCCCGCATACGAACCGGCCAAGGCCAGGGCGGCCTGCGGCGTCCGCAGCGCGACCGCTTCGGGCGCGAGGCGGCGGCAAGACAGGGGTTGCCGGGTCGCGTCCGGGGTGGACGCCAGTAGGGTAAAATCGGTCTGGCGCTCGCCGGCTTTGACCGGGCCGCTCCAATCCAGGCGCACCAGCCCGGAACCCTGCGCCGCTTCCGCGTCGGCCGGACAGAGCATGAAGGCTGACGACGGCGCCGCCGCCGCCGCGCCCTTGGCCTGCAGGGCGACGCCGCTCAGGCCGATGTAACAGCGGTCCAGACCCTCGCGGCAGCGGCGGGCTTCCACCCGCAACACATGCGGCCCAACCGCGAGGCGCTGCGGGCCGAGCGAGAGGCGCGCCGGCACCGCCGCGGAGGCGTAATGGTCGCACTCTGCCACCACCTCGCGACCGTCCAGCAGCAGGCGCACAAAACCGCGGTCGCTGTAGTGCAACAGATCGGCATGAACCTCGCCCTCGAAAGGCGCCGCCAGGGTGAAGGTCTGTTCGATGTAGTCCCCCGGCCGCATCGCCTTCACCATGCGGATGCCCAGCGTCGGCAGGTCGATCAGGCTGCGCGCCGCGTCGTCGTTGGAGGGGCGCGAGGTGCAGGGGCTGGCGAGCGCGGGAAACAGGGTCCAGCCGGGGAGTGCCGTCTCGGCGGCGTTGCCGCGGAAAACCACGGCGCGCCGCTCGGCGTCCCAGGCGCCGCCCACCGTCTCCCACGACGTCTGGCGCGCCAGGTTGGCGCTGTCGGCGCGATAGTCAAGACGGTCCGCGATCACGGCCCAGGCCCCGGAGCGCAACAGCAGCGACCGCCGCCAGGTGCAGAACGGCAAGCGCGGCACCTCACCCACCACCCAGGCCGAGCGGCCCAGCACGTCGGCCCGCTTCAGGGCGGCGTCCATCGGCGCCACCGGCTCGACCATGCCGTCGGCGCGGGTCTGCACCTGCGTCCCGTAACCCTTGAGCAAGGTGTTGCCGGCCAGGCGAAACTCGAGCAGCGCGAAGGTATGATGCGGGTTGCGACCGCCGCCGTTGTGCCCTTTCACCAGCACGTAGTCGCCGCTGCGGTCCAGGGCGCTGCGGAAGCTCCCCCAGAGAAACGACTCTTCGAGCGGGATGCCGCTGCCCCGGGTCTGCCAGAGCGGTTTCGGCATGGCCTGGAGGGTCCAGCGCTGCAGTAACTCCGTGGGCGGGCGCGGCGCCAGCGTGTCCGTCCAGAATGACTGTCCCAGGCGCAGGCCGTCGGTGCTGATCCCGGTTTGCTGGCGGTAGAACAGCCAGCGGCCGTCCCCGGTCAGGTACGCGGTCCGCTGTAGGAAATTCAGCGACGAGGCCTTCAAACCCCAGTCGTTCTCGCTGCCGGTAAAGAGTACATCCTGGGTGCGCAGCGCCTCGGCAAGATGCCCTTGGTCGAGCCCGGAACGGTCGCCGCTGAGGATCATGTAGTCGACGATCGGATCGTAGTAAGAAGTGTACCAGAACAGGTGATCGTTGGCCCCCGCCAGCCAAGGGCTGTTCCGCAGGGCGGAGTAGTAGATGCGGCAAGACTCCAGACTGCACGTCCATACCGGATCGGGGTAATCCTTACCGAAGTAGCGCGCCAGCACGTACAAGCTGGTGGCCGACCAGTCGCGGTGACGGTCGCCTACATACGCCGGCGGCGTGCGCAGGCCATAGACGCGCTCAACGGCCCGGTGCCGTAACTGCCGGGAGAAGGCGTTGCTGACCTTGAGCCGAATCTCATCCGTGAAGCGCGGACTCTCTTCGATCAGGTCCCAGAACAGAATCATCATGTGCGCCGAGTAGTGGTACGGCCCGGCCAGCGGCTCAAGCTTGTTCTCGATGCGCTCGCCGTCCAACTCCTCGATCTCCTTGATGGCCGCGGCATCCGGGAAGGCCAGGCGCAGGAACTCGTCCGCAAAGCGCGCCTCGCCCGTCATGTAGTACAGGGCCATGGCTTTGCTGATGACATTCCAGCCGAAGTAACCGCTCGAGCCGTAGAAGCGAGACTCCTCCCAGACACGGGCGTCAGCCACCTTCTCCGGCGGCACCCTTCCCTCCCCCAGGCGGATGTCGGCAATCCAGCCGAGGGTCAGGTCGTTGCCGACCCCGGCGGGAAGCGCCTCGATGAGCGCCGCCCCACGCGCCGCGGCGGCCTGCACCCCCGCGGCATCGCTGCCGCCAACCAGGATCGCATTGATGCCGTTGCCAAAGGGGTTATGGAGGCTCTGCACGACGCTGCCCCCGGGGCCGGGATACTTCAGGTCCAGGAGCGTGTAGAAGCCGTCGTAGAGCGCCGACAGGGTGCGGTTGGTCGAGCGATTGCCAAGCACGATGGCCGGCGCCGTCAGCGGCAGGGCAGCGGCGGGATCGGTGTCGGCGACCAGGCGCAGAGTCACGCCGCTGCGGCGCGCCACGGCGGCGATCAGCATCTCCGCCGCGGCCTGGTAACGTCCGTCAGCCGGTACGATCACGACCGTTTCCGGCCGACCGGCGCGGACCAAGGGCGTCTCCAGGTGAAGCGCTTTGAGCGTCGTATAGACCGGCGGCAGCGGCTCTGGCACGGCCGTCTTCTCCTCGACGTTGGGAGTCCGCACCGGCGGCACGTCCGCCGCAGCCACGGCAAGGCCGGTAACCACGAGTAGTTCCAGGGTAAGCCAGCGCACGGCGCACCTCCTTCAGCAACACGCCATACGGTACTCGGTATTTGTCATTCGTCGCTTGTCATCTGGCCTTCGACATTCGACATTCAGCCTGCGTCATCGTCAAGCGGAGTTCTGCATGCCCTACACGCCACCCGAACCGCGCTGCTGGACCTACGCTCTTCCCGGCGGCTGGGAAGTGTTGGCCGGCAAGACGGACCAGGACAACGATCTGCTTTCCATCAGCTTCGCCCACCCCAACGACTGGTGGTTCCATGTGCGCGGCATGCCGGGCAGCCACGTGCTGCTACGCTGGCGCGAGGGTGAGGAACCGAACCGGGAAACCCTCCAGGCCGCCGCCGCCATCGCGGCCTGGCACAGCAAGGCGCGCACCGGCGGCATCGTGGCCGTGCTCTGCACGCGCGCCAAACACATCAGTAAGCCGCGCGGCGCCGAGCCGGGCGCGGTCTGCTCGAAACGGGATCAGGTGCTGAAGGTGCGCCCCGGGCTGCCGGCCACGGGGCCCATGTCAGTTTCGTAGGGGGTTGCTTGTATGAGACTTGCAGCAACCTCGTATGACCCAAGGCGCTTGCCATTCCGCCCATCGTCCGCCGCGGCGGACGAAGGGCGTTGGAGGGCGCCGCTGCGTCGGCGCCGCGGCGGCCACGCAGGGCCGCCCTCCAGGCGATCCGGCGCGTCCCGGCCGGA
>CAILKC010000083.1 GCA_903834675.1 uncultured Victivallales bacterium
GGCCGCCACCGAGTAGTGATAACTCACGGCCATGGAGCCGTCGCCGTTGAGCAGCAGTTTCTGCTCAAGCTGGAGGCATCCGACCAGCGCCAGGACGGCAGTGCCGACAAGGCTCAGGCGGAGGGCGGGCAGTATGAAACCCCGGGGCATGGGCGGTGTCCTGACTTCCGAGCGTCTTTAGGGTCAGAGCGTAATGTGCGTCATCCGGCGCCAGATGCAACGCTTTCACGGAGCGCGGGGCAAGCCGAGGGTGGACAGGGTGCGGCGCACGCCCTACGGTACGCGGGTGATGAGGAAGAGCATAGCGCGATGGGATGGCCACTGATGGCGACAACGACAACCCCCGCGACAATGAATAGGCAGCCGGGGAAGACACCCATGGCTGGCCCCATCGCAGAGGACCGGCGCTGGATGCGGCGAGCCCTGGCTCTGGCGAAACGGGCCTGGGGCCGGACCAGCCCGAATCCGCTGGTGGGCGCTGTGCTCGTCCGTGGGGGGGTTAAGGTCGGCGAGGGCTGGCACCAGCGCGCCGGCAGCGCGCACGCCGAGGTCCATGCCATCGCCGCGGCCGGTGAGCAGGCGGCGGGCAGCACCCTGTACGTGACCCTGGAGCCCTGTTGCACGTACGGGCGGACGCCCCCCTGCACCACCGCCATCCAACAGGCTGGCATCTCCCGTGTCGTGGTGGGCTGCCTCGACGCCAACCCCCGGCATGCGGGGCATGGGATCAAGCAGCTGCGCGCCTGGGGCATCGAGGTTACCACCGGGGTGCTGGAAGAGGCCTGCCGTGATCTCAACGAGGGCTTCTTCTGGTGGATCCAGCGGCGGCGGCCCTTTGTGTTGCTCAAGTTGGCCATGACGCTGGACGGCCGCATCGCCACCGCCGCTGGCGAATCGCGCTGGATTACCGGTCCGGCCGCCCGGCAACGGGTGCAGCGCTGGCGTCAGTGGGCCGATGCGTTGATGGTGGGCGGCGCCACGGTCCTGGCCGACAATCCGGCCCTGACCGTGCGCGAGCCGGTCGCCTGGCCGCGGCAACCGCAACGCTGCGTTTGGACCTCGCGCGCCGTACCGCCGGACCGTGCCGTGTGGGATGATCCGGAACGCCCGCCCATCCTCGCCAAGCCCGTCACCCAGGCGCAGTGGGTGGCCTTTCTGGCTGACCTCGGCCAGCGTGAGATCACGACCCTGCTGCTCGAGGGCGGCGGCGAACTGGCGGCCGCGGCGTTGCGGGCTGGAGTGGTCAACCGGGTGGCTTTCTTCGTGGCGCCGCGGCTCCTCGGTGGCCGGGGCAGCCGGCCCGTGGTCGGTGGCGCCGATCCGGCCCGCCTCGATGAAGCCATGTCGCTGGAGCGGCTGCGCGTCGAGCGGGTTGGGCACGATCTATTGGTAACGGGGTACTGCACGCATGTTTACGGGGCTGATTGAAGATGTCGGGACGTTGCTCGAACGGCGCCCCGTGGGACGCTCGGCCAAGCTGCGCCTGCGCACCGGCCTGCCGGTCGGCGAGATCCGCATCGGCGACAGCCTCTGCGTCAACGGCGCCTGTCTCACGGTGGAGTCGACCGATGCCGCGGGCCAGAGCTTGGCGTTTCACTGCTTGAACGAGACCCTGGCGCGGACCAACCTGGCGGCCGCCCCGGTGGGCAGCCTGGTGAACCTGGAACGCGCCCTGCGGCTCGGTGACCGCCTCGGGGGGCACTTGGTGGCCGGCCACGTGGATGCCACGGCGCCCCTGCTGCGTGTCGAGCAGCGGGACGATGACATCGAGGTGACGGTGGCCAGCCCGCCCGAGCTGCAAGACCTGCTGGTCCCCAAGGGCAGCATCGCGGTCAACGGCATCTCGCTGACCATCGCCGCCCTCTACGCCGAGTCGTTCAGCGTCCGGATCATCCCTCACACCTGGGAGCACACCAGTCTGCGCAGCGCCCGGCCGGGCGACCTGATCAACCTCGAGGGCGACCTGGTCGGCAAATTCGTCCTGCGCCGCGAGGACCGGCGTCGCGCGGGCGAGGGGACGGTGACCCTGGAGAAGCTCGGTGAGGCCGGCTTTCTCTGAGTGCCTCCCCGGCACCGACCCCCGGGGGTTGAGCGCTCGTCCCCGATACCGAATCTGCTTGCTGGACCGATTCGCCTTTCCAGCCCCCGCAGGGCGGCGGCATCCCGTAGCCTCGGGCGCGAGCCCGTGGCCTCGGGTGCGAGCAGGATTCCAGCCCCCGCAGGGCGGCGGCATCCCGTAGCCTCGGGCGTGAGCCCGTGGCAGGCCGGGTCGCGATTCGGGTTTCAGCCCCCGCAGGGCGGCGGCATCCCGTAGCCTCGGGCGCGAGCCCGTGGCGGGTCGGGTCGCGAGCAGGATTCCAGCCCCCGCAGGGCGGCGGCATCCCGTAGCCTCGGGCGCGAGCCCGTGGCGGGTCGGGTCGCGATTAGGATTCCAGCCCCCGCAGGGCGGCGGCATCCCGTAGCC
>CAILKC010000084.1 GCA_903834675.1 uncultured Victivallales bacterium
CTGCACTGGCGTTACCCAAGACGAGATACTGCTGGGCAAAGGCTTCTTGCTTCGGGGTCAGCATGGGGGGCCCTCCTTGCCCTGGAGGACCGGACGCCTCATATGATCGGGGTCGCTCAGACACCGGAGCAGTTCCGCAGCAACCTCGTTATCTTCAAGGTCAAGGAGCAGTGTCCGCTTATCCGGCCCCGTGCGCAGGGCGCCCCGGCCAAGTGGCATCCAGGTGTCTTTCCGTTTCGGGTTCGAGCGTTTGTTCATGGGGATGAATCCTTTCAGACTTCCTGAATTGCAGCCGTGGCATCGTCGAAGCGGGTCAGCTTGGAGTTGAACGCTTTGTTCCACGGCGCCATGTAACGGCGCCAGTTGGTGTCGCTGGGCTTCAGTTTTTCAAGAAACGTCGCAGCCTCAAAGTCATCGAGTTGTTGGCGGGCGGCCTCGGCGGTCACTTCCTCAACCGTCTTGGGCGGTGGCGGGATGGTCTCTTGAACAGGCGTTCTGACGGTCGGCCGCAGGTCATCGCCTGCGAACGTGAGCCACTTCGCGCCGCTGAGACGCGAGCCGAGCCGACCGTCAATGGCGCCGAAATCCTCGAGCCGCTGGTTTGTCGTGAAGATGGTCTTTGCAGCGTTCGCCTCCCGGCCGTCCACGACTACGTACAGCAGCCCGGCCGCGTACTCGGTCATCCTGCCGGCGCCAAGGTCATCGAGCACGAGTAGACCAGTCGGCTGAGGGTCGTCAAATGTCCTGCCGCCGTCGCCGGTCAGGTCCGCGGGATGTCTGCCGCCGTCCATGGCTGCTTTCTTCGCCTCGATCCATGCAGGCCAGTTGGCGAACGTGACCGACCGGAAACACCTGGCATATTCCAAGCCGAGAGCGCACGCCGCATGGGTCTTTCCGCGGCCAGGTGGCCCGGTGAGCACCAGCGCCCATGGCGCAGCAGGGTCATTGAGCCACGCGGCCAGCGCCGTCCTGCGGGTCTCTGGCAGGTCCGAGAGGGTAGCGCGGCGGTACCTCGCCGGCAGCGAACTGCGGTAGGCGTCCTGATGGTGGATCAGGGCTTGGGCGTCATGCATTGCCTGCCAGGCGCATTGGTTGCGAGTCCGATCATTCATCATACCACCTCGCTCTTGATGTTGCTGTAATCCTCTGCCGACGCCTTGATCGTCGTGGCGGTCCTGTGGCGATCCTGCCCGTTCCGTTCCCACGTCCTGACTGCTGCCTGCCAATCCTTCATTGGCGACTTCCCAACTTTCCAGCCATTGGCCGTGTAGTGGTCAAGGAAGTGCTGAGGGTCGATACCGTTCCGGCGTTCGGTGCAGTATCCGCCTACTTCCTCAAGAGACGGTTTCACGAACTGCTTACGGGGTTCCTGCTGGCGTTGCCCCTGTGGGGCAGAGCCCGTACTCGGGCGAGGGGTCTCTATATCTTGTAAGTCTTGGAATACAGATATAGGAAAGGTGGCCATTTTCTGGCCACGGTGGGCCTCGTCTTTTTTGGCCACGGGGGGGCCATTTTCTGGCCACGGGGGGGCGTATGGACCGCGCATGATGGTGTACTGATTGGCCACGTCGCCATGACTCTCTGCCTGCGAGCGCTCCACCCCGATGAACCCGGCCCGTTCCAGGTCGGAAAGGTGTTGGCGAACCGCCTCGCGGGTCAAGCCGCAGTCGAAGGCCAGCATCCGCCTCGATACCGCAAACCTTGGGCTCTGAGCCTTCACGGCATACAGGCTCAGGCGATACCACACGGCAAGGCGGCCAGCGCCAAGCTCCCGGCATAGCTTCTCTTGATCGTCGGCTGCTATCATCGCCCAAGGGGCTGCCTTCGGGGTCGGGTTATCGGCTTGGGGCTGCATGGGTGCTCTTTACCGCAGGAAGCGGCGTCGGAGGGGTTAAGAAACTCTTCGGGACATACGGCCTTCCCTTACGACAGGTTCCGCAGATGGCACAGAGATTGCCAACCCCGGCCCGCATCTCGCGGTAGACGGTCGGGGTGTCGTCTTGGCATCGATAGCACCAGTCGAAAGCTGGTCCGGTCGTCGTGGTCATGGGGTTACCTCGCTCTGCAACTCGCGAACGATCTCCTGAAGAGCCCGGATCAGGTGCTTTAGCTGGCTAATGTTCAGGGTCCTAAATGCTCGGAATAGGACGCCGTCAACCTTCGGATCCTCCGGTGGTTCCACAGGGGCATGAAGCCAGCGCCGCCGCTGCGCTTCCTTACACGCAGCATTGATGCTCAGCCGCTCCTCCGCAACAGCCTGGCTGATATCAGGGTATCAGTCGGAGCAAGCAGCGATGGCGCGGATTTGCTCGACCTTGCGTTGGGAGATTCCGAGGTTTCGCGCGATCTCAGCCGCGGACGATCTTTTCCGGCGGTCGCCGTCCGCAGTATTGCGGACACCTTTGCAGTGGGCGGCGTCCATGGTCACGCCTCCACCGGGGCGGGGGCGGCCAGCAAGGCCGCCAGGGCGGCATGGGGGATCCGCTTGGTACGGTGACCGAGGGTAACCATCGGCAGCTTACCCTCATGAATGAGGCTGTAAGCCTTCCGCCGGGATACCCCAAGAATGCGACCGGCTTCGGTGATGCTGTAGGCTTTGGGGACTTCGAGAACGCCCGTGGCGGGCGCTTCGAGACGGCGGATTACTTCCGCCGCAGACAGGTCCGGCCGCTCGCGCCCAATGAGAGCGCAGATAGCCAGACCCACGTTCGGGGGGATGCTGCCGAGACTGCCCATATCGTGCCTCCGTTTGCTGACACACGTTGTGTCAATGGAAGCACGATACGGGCGCAAAAACTGTCGCAACTAGGACGTTGCAACAACTATTTCTCTGCGCGCTTCAGAACGCGGTAGACGGTTGATCTATGTATGTTGAGCGCAATCGCCGTGGCCTGGATTGCAGCCGTCCTCAACGCGCCGTCGGCTATGTACGTCCGCACTGAGAGAACAATCTCGTCATCTGGGGGTGTACCGTGGTTGCGCTTTGTCCCCTCTCGACAGGCCGCTACAAGGCGGGAGCGGCTGAACCGCGCTTTCATACCCGTTCGCCATGCCCATGATCTCCCATCGCTCATGCTAATCTGAGTCATCATGAAGCCAGCATAGTACGCACAGTTCATAGCCCACGACACGTCTCCTTCCCGCATCTTCTGATCGGCAGTATCGAGTAGGCGCAGTATGTGGTTCAAGTCCCAGAGAATATTCGCCAGCGCCTTCTCCTGTGACGCTAGAGAATCATCATTAACTCCGGCCTGCCAGTAGTAACATGCTTCAACTGGGCTATTACCCACTCTCTCCTGGTAGCGTTTCACAATCTCCCGTATGCCTTGCGCGGTCTGCTCCCAACTCATGTTACCGCCTCCTTTGCAGTCCCTCTCCCAGCCGCCAGGGCGGCCCGTACAGCCTCGATGCATCCCATCTCCGCTAGCTGCCGCAGTTCGGCCCGCTCCGGATCCTCTGCGGCCGGGGGCAGCTGCTGTGGAAGCGTGAAGGCTCCGGCAGGCAGCGCGGCCAGAATCTTGGCGTCGGTCTCCTTGCCTCCCCAGTGTTGATAGATGCGGGTAATCTCCGAGGATGAATGACCAACCCAATCCCTGATAGCGCCCTCGGGTACTCCGCCCCGGGCGCAGATGGTAACGAAGGCATGACGAAAGGCATGGGCTCCGACGCGAGAGATACGGCGTTGGCGGTCGGAACCGGCCTCGGTGCAAGTCAGACCGCAGGCTTCTAGGTGGGTGCGGATGCGGCGGCTGAGATTGCCCCGGTTCTCGCGATACTGCACTGCCAGTTCAGGGCAAACGTAACCCTTCCGCTCCGCCTCGGGTACGTCGGCAATAACGGCTGCAAGCGTCGGGTGTATCGGGAAAGCCACTTCCTTACCCGTCTTGGCCATGCGCCGCACCACGCGCCCGTGGGCAAGGCTAGACCACTCCATAGTTGCGGCATCGCCCATTCTGAGTCCGGTGTACACCAGCAGCGCGAACAGCCGCCGCAGTTCGCCTGTCGCGGTCGAACAAATTTCGCGCAACTCATCAACCTCGATGTTGCGTCGGCTCTCATATCGGACGGCGTACCGTGGTATCTTGACAAACGGGTCGGGTCGATCCATCGTCCGAAACATCGCTCGGACGATACTGATAACCGCATTGTGCCGACCCGCAGTCAGGTGCTCTGACTCGCGCATCTGTCTGGAGAACGCCTCTGCCAGGGCAGGCGAAACATCCTCGATGCAAGCTCCCTCGCCTAGCTGTCCCTGCGCCCAGGTCGCGAACTTTGCCCAGGTCATGCGGTTTAGCTCGACCGTCAGCACTGACAGCCGCCGCCGGGGGCCACGGCCTGGCATGGAGTGGTCATACGGAAACGCCTGCCAGACCTCGGACAACCGCAATCTATTCTGCACAGCCTCAGCGGTGGCCAGCCGCTCTTCAGCCGTCTCCAGTGCCACAGCCACGGCCTGGCGCCGGGCTACCTCGGTTCCGGCCTGGACGGGGTGCAGATAAGCCTGCACCTTCCGTTTGGCTTCCTTCGCGTCCGTGGTGTCGAGAGAGACACGAAGGTCTTTACCCTTGACCACATACCGCAGTGCCCATATCCCGGAGGGGCGCTTGAAGAGTTTCCCCACCGTCCGCCTGCCGCTCGATTTGGTTCCCATGGCCGTATCCCCTGCGTGTCGGTGTACCGTACCAACTCACATGGACACAATACGGGAGAATACCGGCCTTGTCAAGGCGCATTCCTGGTGTTTTCCTGGCAACATTGGCAGTTTTCAGCTATGGCTATTCAGCTACACTTGCTGTAGTCGCAGTGCCGACACTTCACGCAGTTTTCCTGCATGGTCAGGCCGGGCTGGTGGCACTTCGGACAGATCGGCAGGCCAGGGTTCGTGGTCGGCTTACTTTCCGGGGCCTCGCTCAGCGCTCCCTCCCCCGGCATCGGCACCGCCATAATCCCCAGGTGCTGCAGGTGCGCCGCAATCACCCGACCCAGTTCAGCCGGCAGGGAAGGAACGTACTCCCCGTGGCTGAAGTAGCCTCCCGCCGGGTCGTAGATGCTCTTCAACTCCTCGACCAGGAAAGACGGGTCAGACTCCCGCCGGAAGACCGCCGAGATCAGCCGTGTCATCGCTACGATCCAACTGAAGTGCTGCAGATTCTTGGTGTTGATGAACACCTCGTAGGGTCGCACCGCGCCGTTCTCGCAAATGTCGTTGATGGTCACGTAGAAGGCGTCCGGCGACAACGGCGTCTTGATCTTGTAGGTGGTACCCGTCAGCAGGTCCGGCCGCGTCGGCAGGTCCGGCCGCGCCGTCTTCTCGGGCGTCTTCTCCTCCTTGCGCACCAGAATCCCGCTGATGTGCTCGCTGGGCCGGAACGTGGTACAGCCCTTCAGCCCCATATCATAGGCCTGCATGTAGATGTCGCGGAAGCTCTCAAATGGCATTTCGGTGGGAACGTTGATGGTCTTGGAGATGGCGCTGTCGACGTGCCGCTGCAAGGCCGCCTGCATGAGGAGATGCTCGTGCGGGGTGACCGTGTCGGAGGTCACAAAGGCGGCTGGCAGATCGGCATCCTGGTCCGGTCGGCCAAAGCCACGGCAATACTCGGCGTAGGCGTAGTCCAGCACTTCATGCTCGCAGGTCTCCTCGCCGTCCCCCTGGCGGATGCGGCGCACGTAGTGCAGCGCAAAGACCGGCTCCACGCCGCTGCTGATGTTGCCCGCCAGCAGCGAAATCGTCCCGGTCGGCGCAATGCTGGTCAGATGCGAGTTCCGAATGCCGTACCGGCGAATCTTGTCACGCACGGCCTTGGGCAACGCCTTGATGAACGGCGCCTTGAGGTACTTCCCCGCCTCGAACAGCGGAAACTTGCCCTTCTCGGCCGCTAGGTCCGCCGAGGTGTCGTACGCCGCCGCGGCGATCTGCGCCATGACCCGTTCAGCCAGGGCGACGGCCGGCTCCGAACCGTAGCGCAGGCCCAGAAAGATCAGCGCGTCGGCCAACCCGGTCACGCCGATGCCCATGCGCCGCTTCGCCACCGCCTCAGCACGCTGTTTTTCCAGCGGGTAATTAGACAGGTCGACGATGTTGTCCAGGAAGCGTACGGCGACGCGCACGGTCCGCGCCAGCGCCTCAACATCGACCGCCGCCTGCGCTCCGAATGGATCGGTCACAAAGCGGGTCAGGTTGAGGCTTCCCAGCAAACAGGCACCGTAGGGGGGCAGAGGCTGTTCGCCGCAGGGGTTGCTGGCCCGAATCTGCTCGCAGTAGGCCAGGTTGTTCATCCGGTTCACCCGGTCAACCATAAACACGCCCGGCTCGGCGTAGTCGTAGGTCGAGCGCATGATCTTATCCCATAAGTCCCGCGCCTGGATGGTGCGGTAGACCTGTCCGTCGAAGAGCAGATTCCAGGGCCCGCCAGCCTTCACCGCCTGCATGAAGGCATCGGTCACGGCCACCGACAGATTGAACATCCGCAAGGCCCCGTCCTTACGCTTGGCATCGATGAAGTCCTCGATGTCCGGATGGTCGCACCGCAGAATGCCCATCTGCGCCCCGCGGCGCTGCCCGGCACTCATGATCGTCCGGCAGGTGGCATCGAAAACCTGCATGAAACTCAGCGGCCCCGAGGCGGTCGAATCCACCCCCTGGATATGACTGCCATGCGGCCGAATCGCGCTGAAGTCGTAACCCACGCCCCCGCCCTGCTTCTGCGTCAAGGCCGACTCCCGCACCACCTCGAAAATGCCCTCGATGGAATCGTCGATAGCACCCATCACGTAACAGTTGAACATGGTCGTGGAGTCGCGCTCGGTGCCGGCATTGGCCAGAATCCGGCCGCCCGGCAGGAAGCGAAAACCAGACAGCAGGTCGGTGTAGAAGCGCTCGGCCCACAGTTCCGGGTCGGTTTCCGCCCGCGCCGCCGCCCGCGCTACCCGGCGCCAGGTATCCTCGATGCTCCCGTCTACCGCCTCGTCGCCCCGACGGTAACGGTACTTCATATCCCAGATGTGCCGGGAGATGTCCGGCCAAATCTCAATAGTATCCACAAAAATACCTCTTCAGCAACTACATGGATAGGTAACCGCGAGACTCCGCGGCACCGACTTCAGGGTTCCGGCCCAACTGCGGCCGTTACTATACCCTGGCCAGACCCGGCCGCCCAACCCCTGAGATGCATCAGGGCTGTTTCAAGAAACTGGGCTGGGCGTCGCAACACCCCGTGGTCTGTCTGCCGTATCGGGTGGCGCGAGAACACCCGCCGTCAGTCATAGCACAGGCGCCAAGCCAAAGCGGTGTCGCGGTCGCCGCAGGCGACCTTGCCGCGCGCCACATGGCCGGCGCGCGATGTAGAGTGCGTGCGGCAGAGGGCCGCGGACGCGGCCCGTCGACGCCGCTTTCACGGCCGACGGGACGACGGCGGTCGTTATCTTAAAACAGCCCTGCCCGCCGGCCGCGGTCAGTTGCATTCTGCGGCTGCCGTGCGATGGTCTTTGCCCGCACTAGGCGGAAGGGCAGGTTGAGCGTATCCCTGCACTCAGCGTATGGCGCCGCAGGGGGGAGCTGCTGGCGCTGGTTGTCGGCACGACCACTTGCCGGGGCGCGTGGAGATGACCAGTGAACCTTGGGGAACTCGTAAAACGAAGCCCCGCACTGCTGCGGGTGACTGTGCTTGCCATTCTTCTGGCCGCAGGGACGGCCCTGCTTTGGGCGTGGCGGCGGGGGGCCATGCCGGGGTGGCTCCGAGCGGACCGGGAACTGCTGGCCACGGTCGGCCCCCGCCAGATTCGGACTGCCGATTTCGTCCGCGAGATCAGTCGGCGCGGCGGCAGCCGTCAGGAACTCCTGGACAGACCGGCGCTGCTGCACGAGATGATCGTGCGTGAAGCGCTCTTGGTCAGGGCCAGGGCGGCGGGCCTCGAGGAAGATCCCGACTTCATCCGGGAACGGCAGAGCCTGCTGATCGGCTGCCTGCGTCGACGCGAACTCGAACCCCGACTGGCGAACGTGGCCGTTTCCGACCTCGACATCCAGGCGGACTACGAGCGTGACCAGGCACCCTTTAGCCAACCGGCCAGGCGCCGGTTGGCGATCCTATTCGTCGCCACCAATCCGCAGATGGCCCCCGAGGCCCGCGCCCGTTGCCAAGCCCGAATCGACGAGGCCCGACGCAAGGTCTTGGCCCAGGCCGAAACCGCGGCGGCGAAGGGGTTTGGGGCCTTGGCGGTGGAGTATTCCGAGGACCAGACGACACGCTACAAGGGGGGTGACCTCGGCTGGGTCGAGGACGGCCGCGATCTGGGGGGCTACGGCCCGGAGGTGGTCAAGGCCGGATTTGCCTTGGCGAAGGTCGGCGACGTCAGCGACATCATCGCCACCGACCGCGGGCTGTACCTGGTGCGGCTGGCCGACCAACGGCCGCCACAGACCAGCCCTCTGGAAGACGTCCGCGAGCGCATTCGGCACCTGCTCTTGCGCGACAAGCAACGCCAGCTCGAAAAGGCTTTCGTCGATCAGGCCCTCAGCGCCGTGACGGTGAAGATCTTCGAGGATGCCCTCCAACGGCTGCCTCCGACTGCTCCGGGCCAGCGCCCGGACGCGGGGGCACCGCCAGACCTACCGCGCTAAGCCGACCGAGACGAGCGCCGTAGGGGTTCCGTTTCAACCCGATTCGCTACGCTCAGCGCCCACTCCAAAGCCTGGCTGGCTACGCCATGACCCCGCTTACCTCCCTGGAGCCCGCGATGCCAAGCCCGTTCCGGGCAGGTTCGCGGTATCCCCAGCCGGTTCGCGGTAGCCGCCGTCCGCAAGACCCAGCCTCCCTGGAGCCCGCGCTGCCAAGCCCGTTCCGGGCAGGTTCGCGGTATCCCCAGCCGGTTCGCGGTAGC
>CAILKC010000085.1 GCA_903834675.1 uncultured Victivallales bacterium
ATGCCTGGGAGCAGGTCGGGGATGTCGGCGTCCGTGACTCGTTCCACCGAGCCCAGGTCACGCCCCAGCGCCGCCAGCATCCGCTCGACGCGCTGAGCCGAACGGGTGTCTGCCAGGGCCTGCTCGAACACACAGATCACGGGGGGCGAAAGCGGGTACATACTCACCTCGTCATGGTCGCTGGGACAACTGACCGGTGCAGCCAGGCCGGGCGCCGAGAGGGCTACTTCTTATACACCGTCTTGGGGTCAAAAACGCGCTCGCCGACCACCTTCAGCTCACCGCCCTCGACCTTGCGGAAGAAGCAGGTGCGGTAGCCCTCGTGACAGGCCGCGCCGCCGACCTGATCGATCTTCAGCACCACCGTATCCTCGTCGCAGTCAACCAGGATCTCCTTGACCCACTGCAGGTTGCCGCTGGATTCGCCCTTGACCCAGAACGACTGGCGCGAGCGCGACCAGTAGGTGGCCTTGCCGGTCTCGAGGGTGCGCTTCCAGGCCTCCTCATTCAGGTAGGCCAGCATCAGGATTTCACCGGTCTGCCAGTCCTGGGCAATGGCGGGGATGAGGCCGTCCGGGCTTTTGGCGAAGTTCAGCGTGACCATGGCGATATCGTCCTCCTGAGGTGGGCTGGCGCGCGGTCGGCCAAGCCGTTCAGCCGAGCAGATACTTGTCCGCGTCGTTGGCCACCATGACGCCGTAGTTGACGGTTCCCAGCCAGCCCGACATGATGATGCCGACCGAGCCGGTATGGAATAGCCCGCCGATCTGGGCGGACAGGGTCATGCTGGGGCGCAGCCCCTCGAACTTGGTGCCGAAGGCGGCGCCGCCGGGGTGCAGGGTATAGCGGGCGAAGGTCTCCGGCGTAGCGGCTTCGGTGTAGTCGGCGATACGGCGGATGGCGGGCACGTAGCGCTCGAGGGCAGCGAGGGTGTCCTCGATGAGGTCCTGCTTCGCGGCGCGGTACGCCGCACGCTCGCTGCCGACCCAGTCCTGGTAGCGGGCGTTCATGCTGGCAACGACCGTATACTGATCCGTGCCGGGCCGGATGGACGGGTAGTACACCGAGAACGTGCGGCTGGTTACCTTGCGGGCACAGAGCGCATCCGAATCGAACACTGGATGCGTCGAGGTAAACAGCAGATCGCCAATCTCGGGCAGCCGTTCGCCAGGCCGGATGCCGATGTACACCTGACAACTGCTGTTGCTCAGGCGCACCGTTCGCACCGCGGCCAGGAACTCGGCGCCGAAGTGCTCATCGCCCACCAGGTCATGGATGGTGCCCAGCAGGTTGCCGTTGGAGACGACCGCTCGGCAGGCCACCGGGCGGCCGTTCGCCACCACGCCCGCCACGCGCCCCCCCTCCACCAGGACCCTCTCAACCCGGCAGCAGGTCTCGCAGTCTACCTGGTTGGCGCGCAACTCGGCAGCCATCATCTCGAGCAATTTGTCCGTGCCGCCCAGGAAGGTGTAGACGCCCTTGTTCATGAAGTTGCCGAAGACAATGCCATAGCTGATCGCGGGCTCGTCGAGGGTCGAGCCGTTGGCGTAGGTGATGGGCTCCATCAGCAGCCGCCAGACATCCATCCGACCCGGGAAGAAACGCTCGAATAGCTCCCGCGTCGTTTCGCGCTGGTCGTCGTAGTAGTTCATCGCCTTGAGGCAGGCGAAGAAGGCGCTCACCGTCGCCCGCGGTACCCTGAATTGCTCCTCCAGGATGCGGGTAAAGTCCTCCATGTCGAAGGTGGTCTCAAGGTGAAACTGCGGGTTGTCAAAAACGATCCGCTGCACCTGCACGACGCGGTCGGCGAAGGCCTGCCCCCAATACTTGCGCAGGCTCTTCTGCATGCCGATGGGAAACCCGTGCAGCGCGACGTCAAAGAGGTGATGCCGACGCCGGAAGTAGGTGGCCAGTCCGCCCAACTGAGAATGCTGTTCGGCCAGCAGCACGCGATGGCCATTGCGGGCCAGGCGGTTTGCCGCCGTCAGGCCGGCAAGGCCGCTGCCAATCACCACAACATCATAGCGGTCCTGCATACGACTGTGAATCCGTCCCGGCGGAGCGTGAGCTAACCCGGCCGACCCGTCTGGAGTCGGCGGAGTCCGCTAATGTAGCGCACGACGTAACCGGCACAAGAAGCCCGAGAAAAGCCCAAGCCGCCACCGCGGTTTGCGGGAGCTGCGGTGGGCCGCCACCGCGCTTCGCTGGAGCTGCGGTGGGCTCCACCGCCCGCGCCTGAGGCCAGGCGCCTCTCCAGGGGAATGGACCGGCCGCGGCTCGCGGCCAGTGCCCGGGAGCCCCGGGCGCTCCAGAGCCGCTGGAGCTGCGGTGGGCTCCACCGCCCGCGCCTGAGGCCAGGCGCCTCTCCAGGGAATG
>CAILKC010000086.1 GCA_903834675.1 uncultured Victivallales bacterium
CGCCGCCACCCACTCCGGGAACAGAGCGATGGGCACGGCTTGCAGATGGTCGATCTCCGGCGTGATGTTGGGAGCACACCACTCGTGGGTGTTATGCATGGTTCCAGCCCCGAAATCATACGCGAACAGGTAGGCGCGATCCGCCTCGATGAGCTGCCCCATGGTCGCCAGCGAGTGCTCGACCACCGCGTCCTGCCGCTCCGCGGGCACGTTGACGAAAGTGGTGGCCAGGCGCATCAGCTCGCGCTGGATCACCGACACCCTGACCAGCTCCGCCTCGATACGTTTGCGCTCCGTGATGTCGTGTAGAAAAGCTACCAACTGCCCGCCTACGGCGAACTGGGACTGGACGCTGACCTCGACATCATAGAAGGTCCCATTCTGGCGGCGGTGACGAGACTCAAAGCGATCTTCGCCCTGGGTCGTGATCCTGGCGATGTGGGAAGCCACGCTAGCAGCGGTCTCGGTGACGCTCAGCTCGGAGATGTGCATGCCCAGCAACTCCGCCTCGCGGTAGCCGCTCATCCGGCAGTAGGCGTCGTTGACGGCCAGCAGGCGCCCCTGCGCGTTCGCCTGCCAGAAGCCGTCCATGGCGGTCTGGAGGATAGTGCGGTAGTGCCTCTCGCTCTCCCGTAGGCCGCGGCTCAGCTCTTCGGCCCGCCGCTGCGCGACAAGTCCGCTGTTCTCCAGGACTCGCACCAGGCTGAACAGCAGCAACGCGATGAGGGCGCTGGCGACCGCGACGAACCCTACCTGAGCGTCGGCGGCGGTGAAGACTCCGCCGCCGGCTTGGGTACAGCACACGGTCCAGGGGTGACCGTTGAAATCCAGGGTCATCTGTCGCGAGAAGCGTACGCCAGACGAAGGGGTCTCGTTCTCCGCCGGTGGCGATCTGTGGAGCAGACTCTGGGGCGAAGGCTGCAGGCCGTCAAAGACGCTGAGATGGATCTGCTGATCTCCTCTTTGCTCGCGAGAACCAAGGACTCCCTGCAGCAGGTCGTCCATCCGGTAGGGAGAGTAGACCCAGCCATAGATGGCGGCACGGCGCTGCTCAGGGGAGTCTGTCGGCATGCCCTGGCGGTAGACCGGGACATACATCAGGCTGCCAGCTTGGACCGCCTTGTCGGTTTCCTGAACCAGGAGAACTTTGCCGGACAGTGTCGGACGGTCCGTATCCCGCGCCCGCTCCATGGCTGTCCGGCGCACCGGTTCCGAGAGCATGTCATAGCCGAAGGCCCGGAGGTTACGATCGGCGAACGGCTCCAGATAGAGGATGGAGGAATAGACTTCCCGGTCGCCTTCCGGTCTCACCGTATACTGCGGAAATCCTTCAGCCCGGACCGCCTCGATGTGCCCGGGCAGTGCCGCAGGCGGGATCAGCAGCGAGAAACCGATGCCCTGAATGCCGGGCAGGCGCTGCCCGATCTTCTGGTACTGGGTAAACGTACGCCATTCCTCGCGGGTGACCTCAGTTGACGCCCCAAACAGTGCCGCACCACTCAGCAGGATGGCCGCGTGGGCGTCCATCCTGTCCGTAATGCTCGTGCGGATATCCTCACAGCGCGAGGTGAACTCCTGCCATGCCGCCTTCTCTTCCGTCGACTTTACGTACAGGGTTACACTGGCGGCAACCGTCAAGCCGAGCGCCAACACGACCCAGGCGGCGTAGCGCTTCCGGTACGTCGACTGAGGGCTAGAGGATGGAGAGGGGTTCGCTGCGGCCGGCAGAGCCGCAGCCTCGACGTCTTTGCTGGTCATAGGGACGCACGCCCTGATGGGCGCCTTCGCGTTACCGCGCACGGGAAGTGCGCCCCTGAGAAGGTGTGAGGAAAGTCCCGCGCCGCCGTCCGTAAGCCACTTTCTCGGGTTCTGCCAGACACGACCCCGATACGGATTCCGACCCCGATTCTTTCACGGCTTCTGAACGCGTCGTTGTAAGCACTCGTCGCCATAGCCTCTTGCGTACCCCTCCGGCAATCGGATAATCTCTGGATCCAAATGTGAAAGAATATACCCCTCGGCTGGGGAACAGGGGGTCTGGGAGTGCGGACAAGAGTGTGGAATGGGTTTGGGGTGGATGGGTGGGTGGGTGTGAGCGGAAAGGCATGGTCTGCACGCAGGTGACTCGGTGCTGACTCGGTGCCGTTCCCTCACAAAAAACTTAATGGCAATAAGTTACAGAATCTTATAGCAGGTAATCAATAGCTTAGCTTCGATTTCATGTACATTAAACAGCCGCCAAGCATCATGACGCACTGATGGCATGGACGGCGCCATGCGGCTGACCTGGCGCCGGTGGACCGGCAGCGGTCCGCCAAGCGCCTCGGCTCGTCAACCCCGGCTCGCGGGCGCCTGCGCGGCTGTGGCCGCTCGCCCTCCAGGGGACCGATCCCGTCGGTCGCGCTCCCCTTGAGACGCGAGCCAGGCCACCGCTTGCATGAAGCGCCGTGGCTCGGTGAGTCGGGCCTGAAGGGTCTGGGAAGAAGGCGAGCGCCGGAAGGGCATATCTGGGTTTGCGTTCACGATATTGAGTATTTTTACTCAGCGAGTCGGGCAAATGAACCTGAAGCCCGTCAGACGGGCGCACGTCAGTTCCGTAGGGGCTTCTGCCGGGCACGGCGGGGCGCTGGTCGGTTCAGGGGTGGTCGTCACTGTGAGGGAAGAGGTGATGCCAGCGGCGGTTGCATTGCTTGGTGGCGCGCTGTCGAGGCGGAATAGAGATGCCGTCGCGGAGCGTCTCTTCCGCCCGCAGGGCGTGGAGGTCGGCGGGCCGTCATGCCTGAGGGCAGGACTTCCGCCGACTCTAAATGGGGATACGGCGGGGACCGCCGGCTCCAGGGATGGAGGATGGGGATACGGCGGGGACCGCCGGCTCCAGGGATGGAGGATGGGGATACGGCGGGGACCGCCGGCTCCAGGGATGGAGGATGGGGATACGGCGGGGAC
>CAILKC010000087.1 GCA_903834675.1 uncultured Victivallales bacterium
CCCCAACAAGACTAAGGAGCACGTCTGCGCCGAGATGCGTCAGGCGCTCCTGGCCGGTGGCCGCTTCGCCGAGAGCGACTTCGAGCTGAGCTTCATGTATCGCCACGACTCCAGCGTCGTGGACCCGAGCCACGAGTTGCCACAGGGGCTGCTGCGTGCCGCCAAGTCCGTGGACGTGGCGCTAACCATCGCTGCCATGACCGCCAGTTGCGACGCCTGGTTCTACGCCAACCAACTCGGCATCCCGGCCGTGGTTTACGGGCCCGGCACCCTGGCCGTGGCTCACTCGAAGGACGAGCAGATTGCCATGGCGGACATCGCCGAGGCCGCGGCCGTACTGACCCGATTCGTCCTGGATGCCTGCGGCGGACCCCCCTGCCGAGCTGAGGAGACCGATGCATGAAAGCCCTGGTCAAGACGCGTAAAGGTGTCGGTTTTATCGAAGTGCAGGAGATGCCAGAACCGACCCCCGGACCTGGCGAGGTCAAGATCAAGATCGCCGCCTGCGGCATCTGCGGCAGCGACATCCACGTGCGCCACGACAACTTCCCCTACTGGCCTCCCGTCATCCTCGGCCATGAGTTCACCGGAACCGTGGTCGAGTGCGGTCCAAACTGCCGCACCTGGAAAGTGGGCGACCGCCTGGTGGCCGAACCCCACACCCGCGCCTGCGGTCAGTGCTACCTCTGCCGCACCGGCAATATCCAAATCTGCGCCCAGAAGCGCTCGCCCGGCTGGGGCATTCACGGTGGCATGGCCTCCTACATCTGCTACCCGGAAACCCTCCTGCACCACATCCCGGACAGCATGACCTGGGAACAGGCCGCCGTGGTCGAACCCACGGCCAACGCTGTCACCGATTTGATCCTGCGCACCCGGGTCGTCCCGGGCGATTTTGTGGTGGTCCAGGGCCCCGGCCCCATCGGCCTCATCGCCGCCCTGGTCGCCCGCGCCGCCGGCGCCCGCGACGTGGCGATCATCGGTACCCCCGGCGACGTCGCCTTGCGCTTTGCCAAAGCTCGCGAACTCGGCTTCCGCCATCTCCTCAACATTGCCGAAACCGACCCCGTCAAGGCCGTCCTTGACCTCACTGGCGGCCTCGGCGCCGAGGTGGTGGTCGAGTGCAGTGGCGCCCCCAAAGCCATCCCCATGTGCGTCGATCTGGTCCGCAAACGCGGCCGCATCTGCGCCATCGGCCTTACCGGTAACCGGCCGGTGGAACTACCCTGGGATAAGTTCCAGTTCAAAGTGGTCGACATCCAATTCTGCCTGTCCACCGAATACGAGAGCTGGGACCGCACCATCAGCCTCATCGCCAGTGGCGCGGTCCCGTCTGAAAAGGTGATCACGCACCGGGCCCCCATCGAGGGCTGGGAGCAGGTTTTCGACGACATCGAGAACCTCAAGGCGCTCAAAGGCATCTTGCTTCCCGACTAACCGCCTGAGGCTTCCTGCCGAGATCCTGCGGGAGCCCGGCTTCAGGGTTCAGGAGACGCGAGTTGATGCGATCTTCATCGTTGCCGCTGACTCTGCTTATCGCCGCGACGCTGGTGGGCTGCACGCTCCTGTACCCCGTGCGGGGGCCTGTTGTCCCCAGGCCTAACCAACGACAGTGGCTCGACGAACCCGCGGTGGTCAACCTGGTCACGCGCTATGTGTACGAGTGCCGTTTTGACTCCCGCCGCAACACCGCCGAGCGTCAGTATGCCGCCCGACTGCGCCATTGGTATAGCTTCGCCTCGTCCGGGGGCCTGGACGCCGACGGCGGCCGACGCGCCGTGAACTTCGTCCACCGGATTCACCTGGATGCAAAGGGCAGTCGGAGCCTGTGGAAGCGGGTCCTGAGTCTCGCCCGGCAACCCGCCCCTGGGCAGGACGGCCTCGCCTTGCCCGCCGAGGTGGAGTAGGCGCAACCCCCGAGACGCCTCCGGCGTGGTGTTCCTGGAGCCCGCGATGCCAAGCCCGTTTCGGGCAGGTTCGCGGTATCCCCCGAGACGCCTGGCCTCCCTGGAGCCCGCGATGCCAAGCCCGTTGCGGGCAGGTTCGCGGTATCCCCCGAGACGCCGCCGGCGTGGTGTGCCTAGCGCCCGGAGAAAGGAACCGCCAGCGACGCTTCAGGCCGGAGGCTGGCGCTCGAGACGGTCCAGTTCCACCAGTTCCCGGTAGGCGATGCCGTGCCCGCCGAACAGGTCCAGCGAGCTGCCCACGGTCACATCGAGGCTGTTCCGGCCTGACTCCCTGACCAGGTGGACATCCGCCAGGCTGCGCACGCCCCCGGCGTACGTCGTCGGTAGCGGCGTCCAGGCCGCAAGATGCTCGATGAGCACGCGGTCAACCCCGCCCTGACGCCCCTCCACGTCCACCGCATGAATCAGCAGCTCGCCACAGTCACTGGCCAGTTGCGCCAGAATCTCTGGGCCCAACACCAGCCGTGTCAGGGTCTGCCAGCGGTTGCAGGCCACCACGTACTCCTCGCCGCGGCGCCGACAGCTCAGGTCCACCACCAGCCGTTCCCGGCCTACCACCTGGCGTATCTGCGCCAGCCGCACAAACGAGAACTCGCCATTCTCGAAGAGGTAACTGGTGAGAATCACCTTCGCGGCGCCGGCGTCCAACCATTCCACCGCGTTCGCGGGAGTGATGCCGCCACCAACCTGCAAGCTCCCCGGATGCAGGCCCAAAGCCTCGCGCGCGCCAGCCTCATTGCCAGGACCCAGCATGATCACATGCCCGCCCTCAAGCCCATCGCGCCAGTAGAGATCGGCATAGAACGAGGGCGGCTGCGCACTCTCAAAGTTGGTCACCGTCGCCACCGGCTCACGGTCCGACAAGGTGCCGCCCACAATCTGCTTCACCTTGCCGCCATGAAGATCGATGCAGGGCCGAAAGCGCACAGAAAAACCTCTTTCAGAACGGGAAATGACCAACACTGCAGAGGTTCGAAGGCTGGGGTCCCTCACCCGGGCGTCACGGACCTCACTCCGCCGGCCACCAGGCCCGCAGCTTGGCGGGATCTGCGATGGGGGCCTCCTGCACGGCGCTCCAGGTCTCGAGGTACTCGGCTACACTGCTCGAGCGGGCCCAGGCGTGGTACTCGTCCGCCGCCAGCGCGGCCTCGGCGTAACAGGCAAACTCGACATAGCCCGCCCCCCGACCGAGGTCGATAGGGGTAAAATCACGGGTGTTGAAGGCCTTGACGTAGAGCAGTATCTCGGCCTCCGGGGCGTAGCGGAAGACCTTGGTGATGTGCGGGAAGGCGGTCACGAACCCGACCCCCTCGTCGGCCCCGGCACTGAAGCGCCGGACAAACTCGGCCGACGCCAGGCCGCAGTGCGCCCACTCATAGCGCTCGGGCTGGTCGCGCCCGACGATGCTGACGAAGTACACCTTGAACCGGCTCCGGCCATCGGCCATCACAGCCATGCTCCGGTCCACGATCCGTGCCTGATACGGACGACAGGGGGTAACCTTCATCTACAGCTCCCGCAACTGGTCCCGCAACCGTGCCGCTTCCTCGTAACGCTCCGCCACAATGGCCTGCTCCAGCTTCGCTTTCAACTCGCCCGCTGGGTCCGCCGCAGCGGCAGCGGCCGTTGCCGCCGGCTCACCCTCTGGGTCGAGAACCACCCCAGCCTTGGCCATCACCGTCTCATCCACCTGTATCGCCGCCCGACAGCGCAGGGCCAAGGCCAGGGCGTCGCTCGGACGCGCGTCAACCGTGATCCGGCCCGCGGGCCCGTCCAGATGCAGTAACGCAAAAAAGGTCTCATCCCGCAGTTCGGTGACCTCGATCTTGACCAGCGTCGCGCCAAGCTCGGCCAGAACATGGCGGAATAGGTCGTGAGTCAATGGCCTGGGAAACTCCATGCCATTGAGTTCGAACAGGATCGCCTGCGCCTCACCACTGCCGATGGCGATCGGCAAGACGCGCTCCGTCGCCGGGCTCTGCAGCAGAACCACAAAGCCGGCTTCAGTCATCGAGATGCCACGGATGCTCACCTCAATCATGGCGCTGCCTCATCTAACCACCCCAAACTAGCGCGGGCCAGAAGCCGTGATAACCGAGGCCACGACCCACCCAGGCCTGGAACCTCCCGCCGAGCCTTCCGCACGCGGGCGGCCTCGGCCGCATGCCCTAACTACGGAGAACTGCATTTCTGCACAGGTCATCGTGGCTTGCCACCTGTTCCTTCAAAATATAGCCGGTCGCCCTAGCTCTTGCCATCCTGGCCGCCACGGCGGGGTAATGCCAGTCGAGGCATTCCCCTGACGTGCGCCCCGGGCTTGACACCGCCATGGTATCGGACCATTTTAGGCGCTCGGTTTACGGCGGTAAGCACTGGCCCCGGCTCGTCCTAGGAGGTTTCCTTGAGCGACCGTGTTCGCATCCTGGTCGTGGACGCTGATCCCACCCGTTTGCACAGCGCCGCGCGTCTGCTGGAACAAGCGGGCTACAGCGTGGATCGGGCCTCCAGCGGCGCGGCGGCGCTGGCGGCCGTCCAGAACCAGCCACCAGAGCTGCTCTTGCTGGCGTGCGACCTGCCGAGTATTGACGGCCTTGAGGCCTGCCGCCGAATCAAGCAGGACCCGGCCCTGGCGGATACCTTCGTGGTAATCGTCTTGGCCGCCACGGCAGAGTGCGACGGACGGGCAGAGAGACTCGCGGCGGGAGCGGATGCTCACATCCTCCACCCTGTCGCCAACCGCGACCTGCTGGCGCACGTTGATTCGTGGGTCTGCATCCAGCGTCTGACCCGCGCCCTGCGGCTGCAGGTCATAACCGAGCCTAAGCGGACCGAGGCGGCGCTAGCGCAGCAAAGGCATCTACTCAGCTCAATCATGGAGAGCTCTTCGGAGGCGATCTTCGCCAAGGACCTGCAGGGGAGATACGACTCCATCAACGAAGCCGGAGCGCGCATGCTTGGCTACCGGGCCGCAGAGGTGATCGGACACACAGACCTGGAGTTACTGCCCGCGGCAACCGCTCGTCAATTCCGGCAGACGGATGAGTGGGTCATGTCGACCGGGAAGGTTTACGAACGCGAGGAGATCGGCGCCATTGGGGGCAAGACCTGCGTCTTTCAGGCGCGTAAGGCGCCCTGGTTGGACCCCTCGGGCAAACTGCTTGGTGTTATCGGCATCTCCAGTGACATCAGCGAGCATAAGCGGGCCGCGGCGGAGAAGCTCACCCTCGAAGGGCAACTCCAGCAGGCGCAGAAGATGGAATCGATCGGCCGTCTGGCGGGCGGGGTGGCGCACGACTTCAATAACCTGCTTATGGGCATCATGAACTACGTCGAGTTGTGTAGGGACGGACTGCCGCCCGCGCATCCCGTCCGCGACTACCTGGACGAGATCAGCCTCGACTCGCAGCGCTCGGCGGACATCATCCAAAATCTCCTCGGTTTCGCCCGCAAACAGACCATCGCACCCCAGGTGCTGAACCTGAACGACGCCTTGGTGGACATGCTCAAGATGCTGCGGCGCCTGATGGGCGCCGACATCGCCCTGACCTGGACGCCGGGCTTGAACCTGTGGCCGGTCAAGATCGATCCCAGCCAGACCAACCAGATTCTGGCGAACCTCTGCATCAACGCCCGTGACGCCATCTCCGGGGTGGGAAAAGTCACCATCACGACGAAGAACGTCAGCGTCGGCCTGACCGCTGGCGCGGCCCATCCCGGGGTAGCTCCAGGCGACTACGTGCTGCTGGCCGTCGGTGACGACGGCTGCGGCATGGGCAGGGATGTGCTCGACCACATCTTTGAACCCTTCTTCACCACCAAGGAGTCGGGTAAGGGAACCGGCCTTGGGCTGGCCACCGTGTACGGCATCGTCAACCAGAACGCGGGGTGGATCAACGTTCAGAGCGAGCCGGGCAAGGGGGCGGTGTTTACGCTCTACCTGCCGCGGGCGACCGTGACGGCCGCGACCGTGGCGCCCCCGGCGGCCTTGCCGCATGGCACGGAGACGATCCTGCTGGCCGAGGACGAGAAGTCCGTCCGCCTCACCACCTGCCGGTTTCTCGAACTGCTCGGCTACACCGTGCTGGCGGCGGCGAGCCCAGAACAGGCATTGTGCCTGGCTGGCGCGCACGCCGGCCCCATCCACCTGCTCATCAGCGACGTCATCATGCCGGGCATGAACGGACGCGACCTCGCCGTACAGCTTGCCAAGCAGCACCCCAAGTTGAAGAACTTGTTCATGTCTGGCTATACCGCCGACGTGATCGTCCACCGCGGGGTGCTGGACGTGGGCATGCAGTTCCTCCCCAAGCCTTTCTCGCGCCACGAACTCGCCCACAAAGTCCGCGACGTGTTGGATACTTAGGCGGCTCCATGAGCTACAGTACCGGCGCCTCTATTCGGATCTCGCCTCTCATCCCGCAATCTTAACCTGACGGCTTACCGGCCGCGAGTCGGCCAACACGGAGAGCACAGCATGGGCATGCGCTTCAGACAGATTCATCTCGACTTCCACACCTCGGAAAAGATTCCCGGCGTCGGCCGCGAGTTCAGCAAAGCCAACTTCCAAGACGCCCTGCGACGGGGGCACGTGGACTCCATCACGGTGTTCGCCAAGTGCCACCACGGCCTATCCTACTACAACACCAAGGTAGCCACCGCGCATCCGTACCTTGAACAGCCGCTGCTGCCTCTGATGATCGAGGCGGCGGCCGAGATCGGGGTCAAGACGCCCATTTACATCAGTGCCGGCGTCGACGAGCACATGATTCATCAGCACCCCGAATGGGGCGTCAAGGCCGCCAACGGCACCGGCTTCAACCCGCTGGCCGCGGGCTTCAAGGCACTGTGCTTCAACACGCCCTACCTGGACTACCTCTGCGCCCAGATCGAGGAGGTCGCCGAGCTTTTCCCCGGGCACGGTATCTTCCTCGACATCATCGGCCTGCGGCGCTGCTTCTGTACCTGGTGCATGCGTGGCATGGAGCAGGAGGGCGTAGACCCGCGCCAGGACGAGGCGGTCGTGCGCTACCAGTATCGGGTGCTGCTGGAGTACCACCGCCGGACCACCGCCGCCCTGCGTCGGCATAGCTCGGACGCCCCCATCTTCCACAACGCCGGGCACATCTCCCGTGGCTGCAAGGACATCCTGCCTTGGTTCACCCACCTCGAACTCGAGTCGCTACCTACTGGCGGCTGGGGCTATGATCACTTCCCCGTCTCGGCCAAGTACGCCATCACCACCGGCTTCGAGTTCCTCGGCATGACCGGTAAGTTCCATACCACCTGGGGTGAGTTCGGCGGCTACAAGAAGCCCGTGGCCCTGCAGTACGAAACCGCTCACATGATCGCGCTCGGGGCCCGTTGCAGTGTCGGTGACCAGCTTCATCCCAATGGCCGTATGGACCTGGATACCTATGACCTGGTGGGGGCTGCCTACGCCGAGGTGGAACGGCGCGAAGCCTGGTGCGAGAACGTCACCCCGGTCAGCGAGATCGCCATCCTCAGCGAGGAGGCCATCGACTCGCGCTTCACCGCCGCCCGCCACGACCAGCTCGGCGATGAAGGCGCGGCCCGCATCCTGCTCGAGAACCAGCTCCCCTTCACGGTCATCGATACCGAGGCCGACTTCAGCCCGTACCGGCTGATCATCTTCCCGGACCGTATCCGCCTGGACCCGGCCCTCGCCGCCAAATTCCGCGCCTACCTGGCGGGGGGTGGCCGCGCCGTGCTGTCGCACCTCAGCGGCATGGCCCGTGATCGCGAGGTCTTCGCCTTCGAGACCACCATGGTCCCCCGCGGCGAAAGCCCGTGGACCAACGACTTCATCCTGGCGGGGGCGGCCGTGGCCGAGGGGCTCGTACGCAGCCCCTTCGTGACCTACCGCAAGGCCATGATGGTCGACCCGGGCAAGGCCGAGGTCCTGGCCGCTGCCTGGAAACCCTACTTCAACCGCGACTATGACCACTTCTGTTCGCATCAGCACACGCCGTACGAGGGTGACGCGGGCTATCCGGCCGTGCTGCGCGAGGGGGCCGTGATCTACTTTGCACACCCGATTTTCAGCCTCTACCGCGCCGTCGGCCAGCCACTCTACAAACAACTGGTCATGAACGCCATCAAACAGCTCCTTCCCGACGGTCTGCCGGTCACCTCAAACCTGCCGTCGACCGCGCGGCTGAACCTGATGCGGCAGGGCAGCCGGCTGGTACTGCACGTCCTGCATGCTGTTCCCGTCAAGCGCGGCGCCAGCCCGCACAACCCCAACAGCAGCATCGAGGTCATTGAGGACCGCATGCCCCTGCATGACGTGGACCTGAGCCTGCGGGTCGAGGGCAAGGTGCGCCGGGTGTTTGATCCCATCTCCGGCGCCGACGCGCCCTTCCACCAGGTCAAGGACCGCGTCAACCTGCGCCTCGCCCGCGTCGACCTGCATGAAATGCGGGTGCTGGAATAGGCCGCGGGCGGTCCACCGCCGTCCGGTGGAGATGCGGTGGGCCGCCACCGCCGTCCGGTGGAGATGCGGTGGGCTCCACCGCCGTCCGGTGGAGATGCGGTGGGCTCCACCGCTGCGCCTGAGGCCAGGCGCCTCTCCAGAAGATTGGAGCGGCCGCGGCTCGCGGCCACTGCCCACGAGGCCGTGGGCGGTCCAGAGTCGGTGGAG
>CAILKC010000088.1 GCA_903834675.1 uncultured Victivallales bacterium
CCACCGCATCTCCAGCGGGCATCTTGGAGAGGCGCCTGGCCTCAGGCGCGGGCGGTGGAGCCCACCGCATCTCCATCGGGCATCTTGGAGAGGCGCCTGGCCGCAGGCGCGGGCGGTGGAGCCCACCGCATCTCCAGAAAACAGCGGTGGAGCCCAGCGCGTCTCCAGCAATTCTCCTGGGACCGCCGACCGTCGGGTCGGCTCTGGCCGCGAGCCCGTTTCACGGGGTCGGGGCGGGCGTGGGGATGCCAGGGATCACGGTGGGAGGCGGGCTGGGCGTGGCCGGGGTCGCCGCGGCGGGCGGGGGCGTGATGGTGGTGGCTGGGGTGGCGTGCTGTCCCACCGACATTCCCTCGCGCTCGTGGCCGAAGGCGTAGACGGCCACTTTGTTGGGCCCAATTTGGCTGGTCACCACGATCAGCCGTTCGGCCACAAAGGCCGGATGCAGGTACTTCTGGAAGGGGTCGAGGTCACCCTCGTAGACGCAGATGCCAGCGGGCAGTTCCATGCTGCCAGGGAAGCTGCCTGGCCCGCCGAAATCCATCAGCAGTTGGCCTTCGGAATCGAACATCTGGACGTTCTGGAAGGCGGCGTCGACCACGTAGATATAGCCCTGAGTATCGACCGCCAACTGTTTGGGGCGAGTGAAGGTGCCAGGGGTTCTGCCCACGGTGCCGATTCCCCACAGCAGCTTGCCGCTGGGGTCGAACTTCTGGAGTCGGCAGTCCTGGTCGGCGACGTAGAGGTTGCCCTGCGCGTCGGTGCCCAGGCCGAGGGGGCCGAACAACTGGCCGGGCTCGTGGCCGACGGCGCCGATGGTGCGCTGGGTCTTGCCGGTCTTGCGGTCCAGCACCTCGATGCAGTGGGCGGCGAGATCGGCCACGAACAGTTCCTCGCCGTGGACCACCAGGTTGGTAGGCTTGAGGCCGGCGTGCCCCAGGAGCCCGATCTGCCGGTCGGCGGCGTCGTAAACCAGGATCGAGCCACGCGCGGTTTCGGCGACGTACTTGGTCCCATCCGGGGCCACGGCGATGGCGGTGGGCTTGACCAGCCGCTCGGCCCCGGAGGTGCCCATCACCCGCGTCTCGCGCTCTTTGAGATCGATGATGACGACCGCCCCGCCCCGGCTATCACAGGCATAGATGCTGCCCTTCCACATGGCCACGCCGTAAGGCTTGTTGATCACCAGGCCGGGCCGGGGTTCCCGACCGAAGGCCAGGCGCTGCAGGGTGCCCTTGGGTCGGTCGATACCGACGCTGGAATTGAAGGAAACCAGGAACTGGACCCGCGGCGAGTTCGGGGCAGGAGGCCAGAAACTGTAGGTGCGCGGCGCTTCGGCGGGCGGCGGGCTGGCACATCCCGCCAGCAGCCCAAGCCACGCCAGGCAGGCCCGCCACGGGAGTCGGCTCAGGTGGGGTGGAGGCGCAGCTCTCTGGTCGGCGTCTCGGGTCCGCCCCTGGGCGCCACGACGGAACGCCGGCGCTAGTGAACCGTGTAGGTTATTCAGGCCCATGGCCGTCGGCGCCTTTCCGTGATCACCGTGGACTCTTGCAGGGGTTCAGCAAGCCCCTACGGATACCGACATGCGCCGGCGCCGGGAGGGGCTACTTGACGTGGCACTTCAGGCAGAGGAGACTGCGCTCATTGCTAGTCCGCAGGAACTTACTGATGGCGCCGTTGTGGCTGTGGTGGCAGGATCGGCAACCGACGCCTTGGTCGAGGTTGGGTAAGGTCACCAACTGGACGCCTTTGGAGGCGCCGATACCGTTGCCGCTGAAGACGGCCAGGGTGGGGTCGTGGAAGCCGTCCGTGGGGGTCCAGACCGTACCCGTCATGCCGGGATACTTCAGGCCGACCGGGTGGTCGTTCATCAGGTCCTTTCCGATCATCTTATCGCCGACGATTTTGTGCGTGCCTTCGGCCCCGCCGTAGCTGTCAATGGCGGTGACGCCGTCGTGGCAGGAGAGGCAGAGCTTGCTGGCTTCGTCCAGAGCGCTGTAATTGGCCCCGAACCTACCCTCATAGGTCGAGGACGAATTGTACAAGGCATAACTCGTCCCCTCGTCGAGTTTATGGTTCCACAAGGGAGTCGACCTGCCGTTGGCCAAGGCCGCGTGCGGGGTATGGCAGGGCTTGCAGACCTGCAACCCCGAGACCGCGATGCCGCTGTTGTTCAGGTTATGCGGGGTGATGCTCACCTGGGCTTGCAGGCTGACTGCCAGGCCCAGTCCGAACGCCACCGCCCACGTCCACGTCGCTATCTTCATCATGTCGCTCTTTTTGCTCGCTATACCAGAAATACCCTGCTCTTGGCTCCAGTAGCGGTAACTCTATCGCACTAGCAGTTGAAATGCCAACACCTCCGGCGAACGTGCCAAGGCCCCATGGAATAGGCAGATAGAACGCGGTCTGCCCGCCGAGACCGTCCGCCGGGGCCGAGCCCACGGCAAGCCGCGCTGCGCAGGTCTGCGCGGTGAATGAAGGAATTCTCGGCAGTTGCCGGGCGGGGTGGGATGCTTTTCAGGCATAGGCCAGATCCGCAGCCATATCGGCGGTGAAGGTAGCGGCCTGGCTGGCCGCCTCGGCGAGGAAGGCGTCGATATCGAGGTCGAGCAGGCGCGACACGGTCCACTCGCTGCCGTCCAGCCAGCGGCCAAAGCCGGGGGTGATCTCGAATTGGCCCGGGTGCATTTCCGCCAGGGTCTTGAGCAGGGTCAACTGGGTCCGTAGCGGGTCGATGCGGCGCTCGTCCTGGACCATGAGGTGAACCCCGGCGCAGACCTGGCCGTGGTACTTGTTGAACGCCGGTTGGAAGTAGACCTCGCGCCAGAGCAGGCCCGGCAACCCGGCGGCGTTGAGCTGGTCGGCCAGAGTGGCGGAGTTGACGAAGGGCGCGCCGAGGTACTCGAAGGGCTTGCAGCAGCCGCGGCCCTCGGAGAGGTTGGTGTGCTGGATGATGCCGGTGCAGGAGTAGCAGACCGCGGAGTCCGCCGAGGGGAGGTTGGGTGACGGCGGAATCCAGGGCAGGCCGGTGTCGCGCCAGGTCATGGTGCGGGTCCAGCCTTGCATGGGGAGGACATCATAACCGACCGGCAAGTTCTGCGTACGCACCAGCCAGCGTCCAAGTTCGCCGAGGGTGAAGCCATGGATAATGGGGATGGGCTCGGGGAAGAACTGCGCCCACCGGTGGCCCCGGTTGCCGAGGTAGGCGAGCGGGGTCGGGCGGTCGAGAACGATGACGTCAGTGCCGGTCTCGGCAGCGGCGCGGAGGGTGGCGGCGAGGGTCTGCTGGTAGGTATAGGCGCGGTTGGAGACGTCCTGGGCGTGGAAGACGATCACATCGAGATCATTGAACACCGCGCGCGGGAAGGTGTGGCCGGTGCCACCGTAGAAGCTGTACACCGGGATGCCGGTGCGGCCATCGGTGTAGGTATCGAAGAGGGCGCCGTCCTGGAGGTCGCCGCGCAGGCCATGTTCGAGGGCGAGCATGGCCTTGACCTCGGCCCGCCGCACCAGCACATCGTTGAGGGCGCCCAGGCCGGGCAACCAACCCGCCGGAGTCGCGATCACCCCGACCGCCCGACCATGCACGGCTTGGACCAGCGCTTCGAAGTCGAATTGGACCGCCATGGTTATCTCCTCCGTGGCAGGCCGGCCCGGGAAGCCGGGCTCGGCCACGCTAGCGCCTGAAGGCAAGGACAAGCACGCCGCTTGCGACCATCGCGATACCGGCCCATTCGCGGGTGGAAGGCCGCTCGCCGAGAAAGGCGCAGGCGAAGACGGCAACCAGAACCAGGCTGAGTTTGTCCACCGGGGCCACCTTCGAGGCTTCGCCGACCTTGAGGGCGCGGAAGTAGCATACCCACGAGGCGCCGGTGGCCAGGCCGGACAGGCCAAGAAAGACCCAGGTCTTGGAGGACAGCGCCAAGGGATTGCTCCATTTACCGGTGCAGCCGACGAACGCGCCGAGCACGACGATGATGATGGCGGTCCGCAGCAGAGTTGCCAGGTCCGAGTCGACCCCCTGAATGCCGATCTTGGCGAAGATGGCCGTGAGGGCGGCAAACACCGCTGACAGAAGCGCCCAGTAGAACCAGGTTGCCGAGGTGATCATGGTATGGCTGCTCCCCCAGAGCTATTCGATTCGACCCAGCATAAGCGCGAACCTGCAGGGTGCAAGGGGTGCATGCAGGGCTGTTCCAAGAAAGAGACCCCTGCGGGATCTGGCAAGCGTCTGCCCTGACGCCGCTTGTCCCTGGAGCCCGCGCTGCCCTAGCCCGTTGCGGGCGGGTTCGCGCCGAGGTCTCAGTAGGGCCTCTCGTCGGCGGACTCCGGGGGGGCCAGGCTCAGCCTTTGTACGAGGCGGGTGTGGCGCAGCATGGGGGTGTTGTTGCCCAGGGCGATGGCGAGGGCGCGCCGGGTGCCGATCATGATGAGCAGCTTCCTGGCGCGCGTCATGGCGGTGTAGACGAGATTGCGCTGCAACATGATGTAGTGCTGAGTGAGCAAGGGCATGATGACAGCGGGGAATTCGCTGCCCTGGCTCTTATGCACGGTGACGGCATAGGCGTGCAAGATTTGCTCGGCCTCGGCCCATTCGTAGTCGACCACGCCGACGTCGAAACTCAGGGAGAAGGTCTTGGCCCGGTAATCGATAGCGGTGATCTGGCCCAGTTCGCCGTTGAAGACGCCCTTGTCGTAGTTGTTGACCGTCTGCATGACCCGATCCCCGACGCGGAAGTGACGTTCGCCGAAGGCAAACTCGGGGCGTTGGCCGGCGGGATTGAGGGTCTGCTGCAAGCGTTCGTTGAGGGCGGCGGTGCCGCAGGTGCCGCGGTGCATGGGTGCCAGAATCTGGATGTCGGTCAGCGGCTTGAGGCCGAAGCGTTCGGGGATGCGCTCCGCGACCATTCGGGCGATGAGGTCGGCGGCGCGCTCGGGGTCGTCCTGTTCGATCCAGTAGAAATCGGCCTTGATCTCCTGCGGCACCGGGCGCAGGTCGGGCATCTGGCCGCGGTTGACGGCGTGGGCGTTGCTGACGATGCGACTGTTTGGGTCTTGGCGGTAGATCTGGGTGAGATGGGTAACCGGGATGCGGCCACTGGCGATGAGATCATGCAGGACGGCGCCAGGGCCGACGCTGGGGAGCTGGTCCTGGTCGCCGACGAGGACGACGCGGGTGCCGACAGCGACGGCCCGGAAGAGCTGGGCGGCGAGGATGACGTCCAGCATGGAGACTTCGTCGAGGACCAGCAAGTCGCAGCGCAAGGGGTTGTCGGGGTTGTGGGTGAAGACGCCCTTGGTGGGGTCCCACTGCAGCAGTCGGTGGATGGTCATCGCTTCGATCGAGGTCGCCTCGCTCAGGCGTTTGGCGGCGCGGCCGGTCGGGGCCGCAAGCAGGACCTTCAGACGCAGTTGGGAGGCCAGCGCGACCACCTGTCCGACCACGGTGGTTTTGCCGACGCCGGGGCCGCCCGTGATGATGCTGAGCGGGCTGCGGAAGGCCTGCTGGACGGCGCCCTGCTGCTCGGCGTTGAGGCGGCGGAAACCCTCGCCGAGGCGGGCTGGCTCGAGGCGGGCCGCCGGCGCGGGGCAGGCCAGGAGCAGGCCCAGGGTCTCGGCCAGGTCGGTCTCGGCCTGGATCAACCGCCGCAGGAAGACCATGGGCTGGCTGGCGTCGGCCGGGGGCTCCTCGCGCACGAGGCGCCCCGCCTGAGTGGCCCCGGTCAGCCCTTCGCCGGCCTTCTCAGCGCTGACCTCGAGGATCTTAGCGGCTTCGGCGCACAGGGCCTCGATCGGGAAGCAGACATGGCCATTCTGTGCCATCTGCTCGAGGACGTATTCGATTCCGGCGGCAAGGCGCAGGGGGTGTTCGCGTTCGACTCCGAGGCGGCTGGCGATGCGGTCGGCGCTAAGGAAGCCGATGCCGTGGATGTCGGCGGCGAGCTGATAGGGATTGCGGCGCACGACTTCGGCCGCGGCCACGGCGTAGCGGGTCAGGATGCGGGCACAGTAGGCCGGGCTGATGCCGAGGCTCTGCAGGAAGATGGTCACTTCGCGCTGCTGGGCATGCGTCTGCCAGGCCTTGCGAATCTCGCCGATGCGCTTGCGGCCGATGCCGGAGACCTCGCGCAGACGCTCGGAGTACTTGTCCAGCACCGTCAGCGTCTCGGTGCCGAAGTGCTCGACGATGCGGCCGGCGTAGGTTGGGCCGATTCCGGGGATCAAGCCCGAGCCGAGGTAGCGCCGGATGCCTTCCTCGGAACTGGGCAGGATGGCGCGGCAAGACTGCACGTGCAGTTGGCGGCCGTGGTCTTTGTGCGTTTCCCAGCGTCCGACCGCCTCGACCTCCTGGCCCTCCATGATGTTGGTCAGGGGCCCGACCAGGGTAAGCTCGCGCTGCTGCTCGTCGAGCAGTCGGAGCACGACGTAGGAGCCATCGGGGCTGGCGTAGACGACGCGCAGGACCGCGCCGCGGACGGTGCAGTCGGTCAGTGCCGCGACCTCGGCCTGGCCCGCGCTGGTCGGGGTGGCCTCATCCTGGGCTAAGAGGTTATCGCTCAACGTATCACAGTTCCCCGCGCTGCTGCGAGAGCTTGTGAACCGCGGCCACGACGTCGTCCAGGTCCTGGCGCGGTCCGAGCAGCAGCGTCTGCGAGAGCCAGCAGCCCTCGGTGGCGCAGACGCGCTCGCACACCGGGCAGTCGGTGGCGGCGTAGTCGAGATCGGGCCGGGTCTGCCGGTAGCCGGTGTACGGGCCGAAGACCTTCTGGGCGAAGAGACCCTGGCGGTAGAGCGGGATGGTGTAGCCATCGCTGCCCGGGATGCCTTCGGCCCGCAAAGCCGCCAGAAAACGGGCGCGAGGAACGCCCCAGACCTCGGCATCGTAGCGAAAGACGTAGAGGTGGTAGGGATGCACGGTCTCGCCCCGCCCGCGCGCCAGAGGGCGGATGCCAGGGATGGCGGCCAGCTTCTCATTGAGGTACAGGCCATTGGCGTTGCGGACCTCGGTCTGGGCCTTGAGGCGCCGGAGCTGGCTCAGCAGCAGGGCCCCCTGCAGTTCGCCGAGACGGTAGTTGCCGCCGAAGGCGGGGTGTTCGAAGCGTTTGCCGCCCTTGCGCTGACCGCAGTGGTGCAGGGCCCGGCACTTGTCCTCGAGCTCCTCGCTGTTGGTGAGGATAGCGCCGCCTTCGCCGGAGGTGAGGTTTTTGGAGGCCTGGAACGAGAAGCAGCCCAGATCGCCGATGGCGCCCAGGCCGCGGCCCTTGTAGGCGCCGCCGTGAGCATGGGCCGCATCTTCGATGACGGCGATCCCGTGCCGGGCGGCGATGGCGCAGATGCGGTCCATGTCCGCGGCCTGCCCGCCGAGATGCACCGGGATGACGGCGCGGGTGCGGGGCGTGATGGCCGCCTCGAAGGCCGCTGGGTCCAGGCAGTAGGTATCGGGATCGAGGTCAACGAAAATAGGCACTGCATTGGCCTCGATGACGCTGGTGGCGGTGGCCAGAAAGGTGTACGGCGGCACGATGACCTCATCCCCGGCCTGGATGCCGACCGCCAGCAGGGCGAGCCGCAGAGAGACGGAACCGTTGACCACGGCGAGGCCGTACTTGGCGCCCTGGAAAGCGGCGAACTCACGCTCGAAAGCCGCCACCCGGTCGCCGCTGAGACGTCCCCAGCGACCGCTGCGCACCACCGCGGCGACCGCTTCGACATCCGCTTCGTCCCACCTCGGCCACGTCTGGAAGGGCGCCGTCCGCACCGGAGTGCCACCGTGAATCGCCAAGGTGCTGTTCATGCTCATGCCCACCTGATGGGTTCGCCGTTTGGCCGGGCCACGACGGCTCGCCGCCGGTAGGCCCAGCACATGTAGGAGATACTGACGAAGTAGCTGGCCGGCACCCGGCTGCGGCAGCCGATGAACACCTCCAGGAGGGTGGTGCGGCCGCCGAAGCCCATGGGACCGATCTCCAGCGTGTTGGCCTCACGCAGGAGGCGCTGTTCGAGCTCCGCGAGTTCCGGGACCGGGCTGCGTTCGCCGAGCCGACGCAACAGCAGTTCCTTACTCTCAGCATAGCCAGTGGCCCGGTCGCCGCCGATGGCGATGCCGAGCACCCCGGGCGCACAGCCCTGACCCTGAGCGCGAACCACGGCATCCAAGGCGCAACGCCGGACGCCCTCCAGGTTCCGCTCAGCCCCCAGGTCCGCGTCGGGCAAGGCATACTGGGCCCCGACATTCTCACAACCGCCGCCCTTGAGGATGAGGGCCACCGTGACCTCGTCATGGTCTGTTTCGTGCCAGTGGATGACCGGGCTGCCCGGGCCGAGGTTGTTGCCCGTGTTGCGCCCGCTGAGGGTCTCGACGCAGTTCTGCCGCAGGATGCCGGCTGCGGTGGCCGCGGCGATGGCCGTGGCGGCGGCGGCGCTGAATTCGGCCTGGGTGAGGGCCTGCGGCGGCGCGCTGACCCAAAACAGGAGCGTCCCCGTGTCCTGGCAGAGCGGCAGGCGGCGGAGCCGCGCCAGTTCGGCGTTGCGCAGCATGGTATCCAGCGCCGCGGCGGCGTTCGCGGCGGATTCTGCCGCACGGGCCTGGCGGAGGGCCTGCTCGACGTCCTCGGGGAGGTCAGTCGAGGCGCGCACCAGCAGTTCGTAGAGCGTATCGGACCAGCCTGACATCTCTGGCGTTCCGTGGGGTGGTGGAGTGGTTGGGTATGGGAGTGGTTGGGTATGGGAGTGGTTGGGTATGGGAGTGGTTGGGTATGGGAGTGGTTGGGTATGGGAGTGGTTGGGTATGGGAGTGGTTGGGTGGTTCTGTTTTCTCTGGGCGTGGGACCGGCGCCGCGACCGTTGGCGGGTCCGCGACCGCCATCCCCGCCTACGTAGTCTAGTGGCGTCGGACAGGGTTGCCAAACGCTCGGGCGAAACAGCCGCAGTAGTTTCGTTTTCCAGCGCCACCGGCAGGCACTCCGGAGAACGAAGCCCCGGCCCTGCTCAGAGAGGGGCTTGACTCCAGGCGTGCGGAGACGATGGTGTGCGCCGTCGGTGCTGGTGTGGGGTCCGGCATGGGGGTTTGCGCCAAGCTGCGTCTCAGCCGGAGTGGCGTCATCCAAAGAATGCGGTTCCAGGTACTTACAAGATACTCCAGGCAGCTTAACCAGGCTGGCGCTGGACGGGTGCGTTCGGGCAAGGCAAGGGGCACAGGGGCAGGAGGCGCGACGATGAAACGGCTATGGCGGCGGGTGGGGTTGCTTAGCGTTCTGGCGGTCGGGATCGCCGGGGCTGAGCCGGTGGTGTTGGATGAGTGCGACAGCGTCTCGGGATGGCAGGTGGGGAAGGCTCCGGCCGCGGTCGAGGCGGTCGCGGAGGCGGCCCACGGCGCCGGGGCGTTGCGCATCACCCTGCCCGGCGAGGTCACGCGTCTACTGGCCAAGGCCTACGTACCCGAGGCGGCGCCGTGGGACCGGTCGCAGGGCCTGTCGTTCTGGATCAAGGGAGATGGCTCCGACCAGTTCGGTTGTCTGGCGGTCACCGGGGTCTATACGTTTGTGGTCTACTTCCCGCTGAAGGACACCGCCTGGCGCCAGGTGACGGTGCCTTGGGCCGATTTCATCCCCGAGTCGCAGGTAGACCCCATTGGCACGCCGGGCGGCATGCCTCCCAGCGGGATTACGGGGTTGCGCCTGGGCAGCCGCTGGACCATCGGCCACAACAACCAGCCGCTCCCCGCGATCTCATTCTGCGTCGACCGCATCATGATCGAGGACCGCGTTTCGCCAGCTGCTCCGCCGTCGGCGCCGCGGCCTTGGCGCGAGGTATTGGCCCAGCTCAAAGCCCGTCAGCCGGTGCGCATTCAGTGCATGGGCGACTCGATCACTGCGGGCACGGGGCTGCCGGACCGGGATCGGCAGCGCTACGCGGTGCTGACCCAGGACCTGTTGCAGCGCTGGCTGGGGTACACTGAGGTAACCTGTGCCAGCCGGGCCGTGGGTGGCGCCCGCTCCGTCGACGCCCGCGCCTGGGTGCCACGGGACTTCGTGGATGCGGCCCCGGACTTGGTCACTCTATGGATCGGCTACAACGACAAGAGCAACGCCTACACCCGCGCCTTTTTCAAGGCCTCGGTCAATGACTACCTGGACCGCATCTGCCGGGCCACAGGTGGGCGGACCGCCATCCTGCTATTCGCTACGGGACCGGGCTGCGGGCCGCGCTTTGTGATGCTGGACGATTACGCCGAGGCCATCCGCGAGATCAGCCGGGAACGGGGGCTGCCGCTGTTCGACATCCACCGCTTGTTGCAGGAGATCGGTCGCGAGCGGCTGGGGGAGTTCTTTGCCGACATGGCCCACCCCAACGAGGCCGGACACCGTTTCATCGCCGAGGCGCTATGCGAGTACCTGGTGCGGGAGGCTGGCATCGACACGCCCAAACCGCCGCCGCCGTGAGTCCCGCGGCGCCGTGAGTCCGGCGGCGGATCAGGTGGCCTTCGTCGGGGCGGCGCTGCGGGCAAAGCGGCTGTCCTGGAGTTCCAGCGTCTCCGCCTCCGTCTCGCTGATCCGGCTGACGCTGAGCAGCAGGCCGATGGCCGCCATACAGCTCAGCATGCTCGACCCGCCGTAGCTTAGGAAGGGCGCGGTCACGCCCGTGGTGGGCCCAAAGCCGCTGACCACCCCGATGTTGACAAAGGCTTGGAACGCCAGGGTCCAGCCGATGCCCACACACATGAGGATAGCGCCCTTGGTCTGCGCCAGCGAGGCCATGGCGAAGATGCTGCCGCCCAGGAGGCAGTACAGAACGATGAGCCCGAGCACGGCCAGGAAGCCGAGTTCCTCGCCGACGATGGCCACGATGAAGTCGGTGTGGGCTTCGGGCAGGTAGTACTGCTTCATGCGGCTTTGGGTGAACCCGAGCCCCGCCCAACCGCCGGAGCCCATGGCCAGTTGGGAGTGCCAGAGCTGGTAGCCCTCCCCCTGCCGGATGGGTTCCGGGTCCCGGTACGTCGCCATCCGGCTCTGGTGTTCCTTGCTGAGGGTCACCACCGCGGCGAAGAAACAGAGGCCCAGCGCAGCCAGCATGCCGAGGTAACGCAGGCGCACGCCGGCGACAAACATGATGACTACCATGATGCTGCCGGTGATGACGGTGGTGCTGAGGTTCTTGCCCAGGCAGATCAGCCCGATGACCGCGCTACAACACAGCAGCGGGATCAGAAACCCGCGTTTGAACTCCTGGGTGTGCCGGGCGCGACGCTGGTAGTACTCGGCCAGGAACAGCACCACGATGGGCTTGGCGAACTCCGAGGGTTGCAACGAGAACGGCCCGATGTGCAGCCAGCGAAAGCCGCCCTTGGTGGGCCCGCCGACCAAGGGCAGATACGCCACCAGGGCTTTGGTGAAGGATATCTTGTAGAGGACGTGCGCCCCCGCCAGGTAGGCCAGGGCCAAGGCCACCAGCCCCATCAGAATCGGCGAGACCTGTCCCAGCCGACGGTAGTCGAGGAAGGCCAGGAAGCCGGCCACCAGACCGCCAATGCAGACCCACATCGCCTGCCGCTTCAGGTAGTACTCGGAGCAGGCGGCAAAGCTGGTCGAGTACAGCATGGTCACGCCACTGAGCAGCAGCAGCAGCACCAGGCCCAGCATGACCGCGCGTACGATGCGATGTTTGGACCACGCCACGGCGTTCATCCTCCGCGTCAACCGCCGGTACTACCCGTGGCGGGGCCGCTGAAAGCACCCGGCGCCCGCCTGGCATACCATAGTGCCGGGCCTGTACCCTGGCCTACGTCGGCCGAGCGGGAAAGTACATGCCTGGCGGGCCTCTGGCAGTGAGTTTCGTGAACCGCAAGGCAGTGGACAGCGCGCCAGCCGCGCCGTAGGTTACAACTGCGTGGGTGTGGCACCGTAGCCGCGGAGGGGCCGGGTATGCTGTTTTCGTTTCACTGTCCAGCCTGCAAGGGCAAGCTTGAGGCCGATGCCTCGCTGAGCGGCAGCCAGGCTGATTGCCCCCAGTGTGGCAGGCCGGTGGCCATTCCTGAATCCCGCGTTGCGGCCGGCACCACGCTGGCCGGCTTTCACCTCGAACGCCGCCTGGGCAAGGGCGGCATGGGCGAGGTCTACCTGGCCCAGCAGCTCTCCGTGGAACGGCAGGTCGCGGTCAAGATCCTGCCGCCGGGGTTCGCCGAGAACCCGGAGGCCGTCAAGCGCTTCCTGCACGAAGGTAAGCTGGCCGCCAAGCTGGATCACGCCAACATCGTCACCGTTTTTGAGGCCGGCGAGGACAGCGGCAACTACTACCTCGCCATGGCCTACATCCAGGGCGAGTCGCTGGACCAACGCCTGAAGCGGGACAAGGTCCTGCCCGAGGCCGAGGCCCTCGGCATCATCCGCGCCATCGCCGAGGCCCTGGCCTACGCCTGGGAGAGGTTCCAGCTTCTCCACCGTGACCTCAAGCCGGCCAATATCATGGTGGACGACCGCAAGCGGGTCTTCCTGATGGACCTGGGGCTGGCCAAAAGCCTTGGCGAAGAGAGCGGCATGACCCTCTCCGGCGCCATCCTGGGGACGCCGCAGTACATGAGCCCCGAGCAGGCTCAGGGCCTGGCCGACCTCGGGGTGCCGACGGACGTCTACGCGCTCGGGGCCACGCTGTATCACCTCGTCACCGGCTCGCCGCCCTTCACGGGTGAGACGACGCTGACGGTGCTGCACAAGCACATGTACGAGCCGCTGCCGCCGCCGCGCTCCCGCAATCCGCAGGTGACCGAGGCCTGCAGCCACCTGATCGAGACGATGATGGCCAAGGAGCCGACCGGGCGCTATGCCGACTGGTCGGCCCTGATCGCCGACATCGATCGGGTGCTGCAGGGCAAGGCGCCGGCCCGCAATCCCCTGGAGTCGGCGGTCCGCACCGGCTCTGCCGGGGCTCCCGCCGTATCCCCAGTACCGCGGAAGTCCGCTGGCGCGGACGGACCGCGGGCTCCAAAGCGTAATCCCTTGGAGCCGGCGGTCCGCACCGGCTCTGCCGGGGCTCCCGCCGTACCCGCCTCCGCGCCGCGTCGGCGGTCGTTGCTGGTGCCGGGCCTCGCCGTCGCCAGTCTCGTGCTGCTGGGGCTGCTGGGCCTCGTGGTCGCGCGTGGCCGCGGCAGCCCTGCCGCCGCCAGCCGCCCGGACACGCCACCGGCGCCCGCGCCGGTCGGCCTCGCTGTAGGGCCGCCAGAGGCTCGTCCGACGAGTCCGACAGGTCAGACGAGTCCGACCCGTCCGACCGCCCCCGCTATCGCGCCCGCCCCCGGGCAGCCCTGGACCGTCCCGGACCTGGGCCTGGAGCTGGTCTGGGTGGCGCCAGGCAGCGTCCAGATGGGTGAGAACAACGGGTCCGGGAAAGAGACTCCGGCGCACACGGTACAGATCTCGCGCGGCTTCTGGATGGGGAAGTACGAGGTGACCCAGGCGGAGTACGAGGCCCTGACGGGCAAGAATCCAAGCCAGGTCAAGGATGCACGCAACCCGGTTGAGACTGTGTCCTGGGACGATGCAGTAGCCTTCTGCACGAAGCTGACGGAGCGGGAGCAGAAGGCGGGACGCCTTCCAGAGGGGTACGAGTACCGTCTGCCGACGGAGGCGGAGTGGGAGTACGCAGCGCGGGGCGGGACGGGCTCCAAGGGCACTCTCTATGCCGGTTCGAACAACGTCGACGAGGTGGCCTGGTACTACGCTAACTCGGGCGACCGGCGACTGGACGACCGGCTGAGCTACTCAGAGGCGGACAACAACAAACGGAAGAGCAACCTACTCAGCAACAACTGCCGGCCGCACCCGGTGGGTCAGAAGAAGCCGAACGAACTGGGGCTGTACGACCCCTCGGGCAACGTCTGGGAGTGGTGCCTGGACTGGTTCGACGCAAGCTACTACGCGAGGAGTCCTGGGACTGACCCGGTGAACCTGGAGGCGGGCTCGTACCGCGTGGGTCGCGGCGGCGGCTGGTGCAACGTCGCCGGCTTCTGCCGGGTGGCCAACCGCTTCTACTCCGGTCCGTCGAACATGAGCGATTTCGTCGGCTTCCGCGCTTGCCTGGCGCCCGCGATCCCTGCCGCCGCGCCGTAGGCGTCCACCGTGGGTAGGCCGGGGGTGCCATGACCCGCCCCGTCGGCAGCCAGCCGACGGTGGAGATGCGCCTGGCCTCAGGCGCGGCGGTGGCGGCCCACCGCATCTCCATGGGATTCGGCCTGCGGGGGTGCCTCAGACGGCAGCGCGCCGGGTCGGCTAAGCCGCTCCTGTCGTCGGCTCCCGCCTCGGCCGCCGTCCCAGGCGGGCCGCAAGCCAGAGACCCAGTACTGCGACGACGAGCGCCACGGCAAACAACGACCACGAGTAGTTGACGCCCGCGTAGCCCTGTGCCGCAATGCGGTCCGAATCCTTGACGAAGGACCCATACCACAGCAGGAACCCTGGCAGTTGCAGGGCGAAGCCCGGAACCGACACACGCACCGTGCTCTCGGCACTCTCGCACGCGAGCAGCAGGCAACTGGCGGCCATCAGGTACAGGCTGATGAGTATGGGCGCCAGTACCGGGCCGTGCCATGGCTCGGGAAGCAGGAACAGGCAGTCCCACTCAAGCCAGGCGGTCGGCCAGTGCGTGAACCCCTTCAGACCGACATAGTAGACGATGTCCCAGACTCCGAACATGAAGAAGAAGTGGGCGGTCCTCGACCGCCAGCTCGGCGCCGTCATCCAGGCCACCAATCCGAGCATGACCACCGTGCAGGCCTCGCGAATGCGCTCGATAGGCAAGTGCCCAAGCGCTGCCAGGGCCTGACTCGGATCCGTGCCTGCGGGGATGATCAGACGGCGCAGATAGACGACACAGATGGCCTCAAGCAACCCCATGGCGCAGCCGAAGAGGAGGATTCCGCAGAGGCGTTGCCAGTCCAGGTGCATGAGGGCTGGAAGCAGGCTCGGCGGCCGCGCGGCTTTATCCTGGGTCATGCCTGTCATGGCGCTTTCCTTTCCGTGCGGTCGGGCCCTCATGGGGCGGCGACGGTCTCCCACACGCCGGAATCGAGGGTAAAGGTGCCCTGTATCTTCCGCTCGTGGGCGGCGCTCCAGGTGACCTGCAACCGGTTGTCCACCACGGTCAGGGCCAAGACGGGCGCAGCCACGCTGACGGCGGGCAGGTGCAGACGGTCCCAGGCGTCGGCGTCGCGGTGATAGCAGAACAGCCCGCAGTCCGTGCCGATCCAGACCAGGCCATCCAGAAAGGCGACCTCGCGACCGACCGGCAGCGGCGCGCCGAATGGGCGCAGGGCGGTTTCAAAGCGCTTGATAGTGTCGACGGCGCCTAATTCGACGCAGAAGGGGAACTTGCCGTGTTCGACGATCCAGACGCAGGGGCTCTCCCCCGACTCCATGGCGATCTGGTCCACGACGCCAGCCGCCAGCATCCGGACCAAGCCGGGCAGGACCTGGGAGCCTTCCGGCGCGCCGGGCTCCACCTCCTCGGCGGAGAGCGCCGGAGCGTTCCCCTGCCGGTCGGGCGCGAGCCGGTCCAGACGCTCGGCCGCGGCGGTGGTGGGTAGCGAGAGGCGTAGCAGGCTGAGCAGGCGGTGGGTCTGCGTCGGGTTGGCGGCGACGGCCGCCATGAGCCGCGCCTGGACTGCCGCCGCGGCGGCGGTCCGGCCAAGCCCTCGCAGCGCTTGCAGGCGATAGATGTCTACCGGTAGCCGCAGTCCTGGGGCCACTGAGACCGTCTGGTTGCAGAGGTCGATCACCTCGGCGTAGCGCGTCTCATCCAACAGGTGCGACAAGGCCGGCTGGAGGAGGCCTTCGAGGGTCTGGCGGGCCGGCGGTCGGTAGCCGCCGGCGTCGAGATCTGCCTCTGCGAGGGCGTCACGGAGGGCCGCCACGGGCTCCTGGGCTTCCTGGTCGAGGCGCCACAGCGCGTTGAGAAGTCGGCCACGCAGGGGCTGCCGGTGGTGGGAGAGCGCCTCCGCCTCGGCTCGCAGTCTGGCATTGACCTGTGGCAGGGAGCCGCGGGCGGCGTAGAACGCGGCCACCTCGGCGGCGGCGGTTTCCCAGCCAGAGCGCGGGGAATCATCGCGGCGCAGGCACTCCAGCAGCAGAGTTTCGCCCTCGGCAAAGCGGCGCTGCTCGATGCAGGCCGCTGCTTGGGCCAGGCGATTCCACAGCGAGGGCGTCCGCACCCGGCGCAAGAGCCATTCCGCGGCCGGCGCCCGTCCCAGGTTCAGCAGCCAGCTGGCGTAGCGGCTGGCCTGGTCTGGGCGGACCTCGGGGAAGTGCCTTGTCGCGCTGGCCCAATCGCCCCGGTACAGCGCCAGCACGCCGCGGAGCGCGTCCGCCTCGGGGAGGTCGGCGGCCAGGCTATCGATGCAGGCGGTAGCCTCATCGGCGGCAGCGGCGCACAGATAGAGCCGTACGGCCCCGACGCGCAGCGCCTGTTGCTCGGCGTGGCTGTCCGTCCAGCAGGCGGCGGCGAGGCTCTCCTCGGCCGCCTCGAACGGGTTGCCGGCGGTGAGGAAGGCGATGCGGTCGCGGAAGGTCAGCAAGTGCAGGAAGGCACGGTCGGGCTCGGGAAGAAGGGCCAGGTCGACGCGGCGGCGAAGTTCGAGCAGGGCCTCGGCGCAGTGCTGCCGGTCGCCAGGGTCGCGCGCCAGGCTCTGCATCGCGGAACTCAGGCGTCGCCAGGGGTCGGCGGGCGTCAGCGGGCCCTCACGGCAGGCGGCGGCAAACACGGTCCAGCCCTGCCCCGGCGGAGCCTCGCGGACCAGGGCGGGCAAGTCCTGAATGATGCTCTGGAAGGACCAGCGCGGCAGGGGCGCTGGCGCGGCGGTGAGGGCCGCGGGGATGGGGCTGTCCGCGGCGGGGGTGGCGGTCTCGTCCGCGCTCTCCGCGACGAGACCAAACTCCCAGTAGTTCTTGAGCTGGGCGCAACGCACCAGGAGGTCATTGTCGCCAGCGCGAAGGGTAACCGGCACGCGGGTGCGAGTGAGGGTAGACGGGGCGGACTCCGCGTCGCTGTACACGCAGGCGCCGTTGACCCAGACGCGGATCCAGTCATCGTGGGTGAGGTCGAGGGTGGCGGGTCCGCCGAGGGCGCGGCAGCGGGTGAAGGCGTAGGCTTGGACAAAGGGCTCAGCGCTGATGGCGCGGCGGAGGTCCAGCAGTCCGAAGGGGGTGAAGTCTTTCGGCTCAGCCTCGTGCCAGGTGATGCCGGGGGCAGAGCCGAGCGAATCGGTGAGCACGGCCGCGTCGTTGGCCGCGAGTTGGTCCAGGCCGGCAGCCGGGTTGAGCGGGAAAGCTTGCGAGAGGAGCCAGCGATAGGGTCGCAGGACCCTGATCTCGCGCAGCTGTTCGAGCCCATCCGCGGTCTGTACTCGGCAATACAGATAGGTCAGTCCGCGGGGGAGAGCGGGATGGGCTCGCACGGTAAAGGCGTGGCAGTCGAGGGGTAGAGCCGTCGCGGCGAGGGTCAGGGCGGTGGCGGGTTCGACGATGAGGTTCTCCGTCGGCTCGAGGCGGAGCGAGCCCGGCAGGCCGGCCGGGCGGTTTTGCCGCAGCCATACCTCGAGGGGCGTCTGCTGGCCCGGAAAGACGACCAGCACCGGCTGGCGGGGCAGATTGAGTCGGGGTAGGCGCAAGTGATGCAGCAGGTACTCGGTGGGCGGCAGCGCCTCGACGCCGGGGCCTCCCGGAGCGGCGACCAGGCTGACGGCAGGCACGGCTGGCCCGGGCGGCGGCCAGGCCGCCAGGGCGCTCAGCACCCCGATCGGCGCGGGCTGGCCAACGGGCCGCACGCAGAGCTGGTCCACCCAGACGCCGTCCTCACGGTTGATGAGATCAATGGCGGTCGCGGCGGCGGGCAGCAAAAGAGTGGGCACTTTCACCCAGTGCCAGGCGCGCATGGTGTAGCTGTCCACGGTCAGAGGACGCGACTCGGGTTGGGCGAGCACAAACAGCGAGTTGCTGCAGTTCCCGTTCCAGTACACCCGCAGCCATAGTTCGCGCTCGCCGCCGCTTCCGGTCGGCACGGCGAAGCGCGCCCGCCCTTCACGGCCCTGATCGAACGCTTCGCTGCTGCCGGCGCCTTCGGGAATGGAGAGGGCCAGACCGCCGGAGGCGCCCTCGGCCCGGACAGGGCGCCACGGGGAGGTCATCTCCCGGCAGAGCTCGGCTTCGAAGACGAGGTCCTGGTCCGGCGCGGCCCACGCCGGGCTGAGAGTTCCCAGCGCCAGCAGTGCCAGGCTGAGCCTCACGGCGTCGGCGAGGCGCCAGCGCCGCGGCCACGCGACGGCGGCCAGAGCGGTGGCGACCGGTGGCGCGGCGGGGCTGCTCTGGGGGCAGATGGCGGACCTCTTCACTTGGAGTTCCTGTTCACGGGGTGCGGCAACGGGAGGGCGCGGCCTCAGGTGGGCGCTGGCACGCGGTCGAGAATCTCCGTGACGACCCCCTGTTTGCGGGTCCCGGAGTAGCTGGCCTTGGTGTCCACGACCAGGCGATGGGCGATCACCGGAACCGCCAGTTCGCGAACGTCATCCGGCGTGACGTAGTCCCGGCCGCGTAGCAGCGCCAGGGCCTGGCAGGTACGGAACAGCACCAGGGCCGCGCGCGGACTGGCCCCCAGGCGCAGGCGGGGGTCGGCGCGGGTGGCGCGGACCAGTTGGGTGATGTAGCGGACCACGGTCACCTCGACATGCACCGCCCGCACGGCATCCTGCGCCGCGATGACCTCCGCCGCGTCCGCCACGGGCTCCAGGCTGTCCAGCGGGTGGCTGGCCTTCTGGTCCTCGATCACCAGCATCTCGCTGTCCTCGCTCGGGTAACCTAGTTCCAGGCGCATGGCGAAGCGGTCAAGCTGGGCCTCGGGCAGGGGATAGGTCCCGTGGTACTCGACGGGATTCTGGGTCGCCAGAACCATAAACGGTCGTTGCAGTTCATGGCGCTGGCCATCGAGGGTAACCTGGCGCTCGCTCATGGCCTCGAGCAGCGCTGACTGGGTGCGTGGCGAAGCCCGGTTGATCTCATCGCCGAGGAGGATATTGCAGAACACCGGGCCGGGCCGAAAGCTGAACTCACCGGTCTTGGGCGAGTAGATCATGCCGCCGACGATGTCGGTCGGCAAGAGGTCAGGGGTGAACTGGATGCGGCGGAAGTCGGCGCGCAACGAGCGCGCCAGACCTTTGGCCAGGGTGGTCTTGCCGACCCCCGGCACGTCCTCCATGAGCACATGACCGTCGGCGAGCAGCGCTACCATCAGTTCATCGATCGCAGCCTCTTTGCCGCGGATCACCCGGCAGAGATTGCGCTTCAGGCGCGCAAGAAGATCCTTGGTATCCATAAGACCTCACCGCACAGGCTCCGCCGCTGACGCCCACGACCGTCGGCGGCGGCGGGCCGACGGTCGGGCAAGATGGCGTCGGGCCGGACTCAATGCAACCCCTGGAGCGGAGGAATTGCCTGGTCTGGGGCAGCGGCCTGGCCCGCGGCCAGGAGGGTTTGGAGATCGGCGCCTGCCGACGCAGGGGGAAAGAACGACCTGTGCAATAAGGGAGTCCGTCTGGAGCGCTGAAGGCGCGCTGCCATACCAGCCCAGGGCAACGCCCTGGGAATAGGACGGTTATGGGTTTGAGCCCTGTAGGGGCGAGCTATC